>CAYSHS010000341.1:3592-4002 GCA_964430845.1 uncultured Pirellulales bacterium
AAATGGTCACCTGTTAAAGCCGGCGGGATAATTAATGAAAAGAAGCTGGATGAATTTGTCAACCTCCTGAATCTCAATCCCGACAGGCATGTTTATTCGATTGTATCCAAAGGCGCTGAGCCTAATACACTGTCTTTAAGCTATGATATTTACGAGGCCAGTCCATGGCACTTCTTTATACAAGTAGATAACTCGGGTACGCATGACAGGCAATGGACACCGAGAGCAGGTATCATTAATACGAATCTCCTGGGTTTCGATGACAGGTTTACTATTATTTACCAGGCAAAGCCAGATTCGACTTACGATGAGAATTACTCGATTTATGGAACTTATGATGTGCCTGTCTTAGGCCCGAAGCTTCGCATGAGCTTGTTCGGGGGACACAGCGAATTTGACATCGTTCCCGA
>CAYSHS010000342.1:0-3960 GCA_964430845.1 uncultured Pirellulales bacterium
AGCTTGATTCATTATAGGTTTACCGGTTTGCATTGTTTGTGCCAATGTGCAGCCGTTTTCGCAAATGTCTGCCCGCAGAATATCTCTGCAGTGTTTTCCGATCGCTATTTTCCGGCTGATACCGGTTATTAATTCAGCAGCCCGATTAAAAGAAGTGATACGCCAGTCAGAATTGACGGTAAAAACTCCTTCACTGATAGAATCCAAAATTATGTTCTGTTCCTGATTTTTCATTTTGTAAGAGAAATTGTAATACAGAGAGTTGCAAAATGCAACGTTTGATTCAAAATTACGGAATGTTTCTACATACCATTCTATTAATTAACCAAGTACTGATTTTCTTATATTCGCTTCTTTATAAATTCTTTTTTCAAATTTTTTTGCATTACCCAAACACAAACTAACACAAAATTATAAATGGTTTTGCAGGTAATAGAGCAAGTCACTCATGAAGAATAGGACGATGAAGCTTGACGATAAGTCATTTACGAATAGAATGTCCCTTAAAGGATTCAATATAATGAACGAAATAACAGTTACTTCAAGTTTAGGACAATTGTCCTCACTGAAATAATAAGTTTTATATGCAATTTTTTATTATTCTGATAATTAGTGGTTTTTTTGCCGGATTACTTGGTGGAATGCTTGGAATTGGTGGTGGTATTGTGTTGATGCCAATACTTCGTTTCTTTATTGGTTTATCGCCGGCTTTTGCTAGTGGAACGTGCATTATAACAGTATTTTTTACGACCTTGGGAGGTGCATTTCGTCACTACAAGCTTGGACATGTAAAGCTAAGTCCACTTTTGCCTGTCATTGTAGCGGGAGTTGTTTCAAGCATCATTTTTTCTTTATTTTTTCCATATCTTGCAAAAAAGCCTATTTGGCTCGATTTGGGAACAGGTATATTGTTTTCAGTTATTTCTTTACGTATGATTATTGAAGGTTTATTAGATAGGCAAAATAAAAAAAACGAAGAAGTAAATGAAATAGAAATTCGTAGCAGAATATTAACGAAAACAGGTATAGGAATTCTGGCTGGTGCTATGCCTGGTCTTTTAGGAATAGGTTCAGGTGCGATTCTTGTTCCAGCATTTATTTTCTTATTAAAATTCCCAATAAAATTAGCAATAGGATCTTCTCTAACCTGTTTTTGCGTGAATTCCTTTTTAAGTTCAAGTTTAAAACTATTCCAGGGGTACGCAGTCATAAAAACAGCATTACCCCTTTGTTTGGGAGCTTTGATCGGTTCAAATATGGGTGCGATTTTAAACAGGCATTTTGCATCTTCACTGCTTAAGATAATATTTGGGATAGCTTTTTTATGTATCTCATTCAAATATATTTTGATGTTCTCTGGAGTAAAACTATGACTAACAAACAAAATAACTCGAGGTTTTTAGAAAAATCAAAAATAAAGTTGAGCGAGATAATAAAAGAAAAAAAACTGGAGAATATTGACGTATCTGTCACAGTAAAACAACTTACTGCGCAGGAGGCAATAGGTGAACCAGGAAGGAGGGATTTTCCTATCATTGAGGGAAGGGAAAGAGTCATTGAGGCAAAGTTTCTTGATGCAAAAGGTCATGCTTTTACAGATTCACCGGGTGAATTTATAGGTGAGTTAAAGCAAATACTGGACTTTCCTCTGACAACAAATAAAGATCGAGCCATCTATATCGCCACCTTGAATGCCGTGCTTAGACATTTGGATCTTTGCGAGAAAACAGTGCATTGTAAGGATGATGAGCCTGAAAAATGCGCCAAAGAAATATCCTCATACATCTATGAAACATGGGGTAATAACAATGTTGGTCTGATTGGTTTAAATCCTGCAATCGCGGAAAGTTTAGTTCAACTTTTCGGACCTCACAACGTTAAAATTACTGACCTTAATATGAATAATGTCAACTGCATAAAATGGGGAGTTTCTATATGGGACGGCAAAAAGATGACTGAACTTTTAATTAAACAGTCCAATGTTGTATTGCTTACAGGTACCACGTTAGTAAATGGAACATTCGATTACATTATGAGCTGCGTTAATAAATATGGAAAGAAATATTTGATTTATGGCGTAACCGCAGGAGGAATTTGTCAGTTAATGGGCTTAAGTAGAATATGTCCTTACGGTCGAAACCAATAAATATAAAACTCGTTTTTGCTATTGCATGATGCAATAATTTTATCAGGTTTAATTCTTGTTGCTGCTATAATGTTATTGAAACAATAAGCATTGGGCGGAAAAATAATAAGTCTTAGATTTGTAATATTATTTTCCTGTTTATACATCGAGAGGATTAAATACATATCATTTGTTTAGCAGCAAAGTAACGGATAATTGCATTTGTATATATTCCCGTAACCTTATGATTGACATTAAAACTGGCTAGCATATAATCCAGAGTATGACAGTTTGATTAAATAACGCATTTTGAATTTAGAAAATTTAGTGAGGTAATCAATGAGAGCGATACAAATAATCGAACCGAGAAAAATTGCCATGCTGGACGACGCTCCAATGCCGGAACCGGCTGAAGGTGAAGTTTTAGTAAAATGCAGTCATGTCGCACTCTGTGGAAGCAACATGGGTCCATATACGGGCACAGGTCTGTGGGGAGAGATGGAATTTCCAAATCCAATCGGCTGGGCCGGACATGAAAATATCGGTACAATCGTTAAATCCCGTTGTGAAGGTTGGGAAGAAGGCACATTGGTTTTAGCTCAACCGGAAGGCTATTACGGTTTTGCAGAATATATTGTTTGCCGACCTCCGGCTATTGCACGTTTACCAAAGGATACTCCTAATCCTGGTGATCTTATTGTTGCCCAGCCGCTTGCAACCATACTTCGAGCCATGACACAAACCTGTGACGTGATAAATAAAACCTGTGCTGTAATCGGACAAGGCCCGATGGGACTAATATTTACTCACTACCTGCATCTGATGGGAGCCAGCATGGTAATCGCTACTGATATTATCGACTGGCGCCTCGAATGGGCAAAACGCTATGGAGCCAAACACGTCATTAATCATTCGAAGCAGAATACTGTTGAAGTAGTAAAAGAAATAACCAACGGCAAAATGGTTGATTTTGTAGTCGATGCCGTAGGCTTTGTAGATACGCTGAACACCGCCGCATATCTGCCCACCCACGGCGGTACACTGTTCATTTTCGGAATGCCTCACTATCAAATGCAGGAATTTCCCTGGTATTACACTTTCCGAAACGAAACACAAATAAATACCTGTGTAGGCCCGGCATGTGGTAAATTTTTCCAGACGGCGATGGATATGGTTCTCGACGATAGAAGCTCGGTTTTGACTGAAATGGTTACTCCAATAATGCCATGGGATAAAGCTCCGGAAGCATTTGAAATGTATGCCGAGTGCGCAGAGGGTTCCCTTAAGCTTACGCTTGAGCTTTAACCTGCTTGTAATTCGGTTGCAGTTGTAAAGACCGTCATGTATATTGTAAAACGTAATCCGAAACGAGTCTAATAACCAGTCTGATGAAGATATAGTGGAGTAGTCGCAGCTTGGCATAACTACTATCATGATATTTAATAACAAACTCATGCTCTGTAACGCTTAATATAATAATGTTGTCATGTTGCCAAAAATAATATAAAAAAATTATAAAGTAAGAAGGAGAATGTTATGGAACAGAATATTTGCGAAAAAGTACATATGCCGGTAATCGGAGATAAGGCCCCTTCATTTGAAGCAGATACAACACAGGGTCATATAAAGTTTCCTGAAGATTACAAGGGTAAATGGGTGATATTATTCAGCCATCCAGCTGATTTTACACCGGTTTGCACAACTGAGTTTATGACTTTTGCTTCAATGGAAAAGGAATTTGAGGCATTAAACTGTAAGCTAATCGGGCTTTCAATAGATAGCCATTACAGTCATATTGCCTGGCTTAGAACAATAAAGGAAAAAATTGAATATAA
>CAYSHS010000343.1:0-3949 GCA_964430845.1 uncultured Pirellulales bacterium
AGAGGACCGTTTTGTGCGAAAAGACGGGACGGTGCATTGGCGCCACTGGAGGGTTGAGCCCTGGCGGCGCGTCGATAGCGGCATCGTCATCTTCTCCGAGGACGTCTCCGCGCGCAAGACGGACGAAGAGGCCCTGCGCAAGAGCGAGGCCTACTTCAGAGCCCTGTTCGAGAACACCTCCGATTATATCCTGCTGCTGGAACCCCAGACCTCGGGGCCAGCCCTGATCGTGGACGGCAACAACGATGCCTTCGCCAAGCATGGCTACGCGCGAGAAGAGATGATCGGCCAGCCGATCACGCGCTTCGAAACCGAGGCATCCGCAGAGCATTTCGCGGAACGTTTGGCGCGCGTTAGAAAGGATGGCATCGCCCATTTCGAGGTGGAGCACCTTCGCAAGGATGGCTCCACCTTCTTCTCCCGCGTCTCGGCCAAGATGGTCGATGATGGTAGCGGGAACATGTATGTGCTGGTGGTGGAACAGGACATCACCGACTTCTGTTCGGCCTATCGTGAAAGTGGTCTGAAAATGCTCTGGGGTGCGGAAACCCGAGTGCGATGTATTCAAAAGGAAAGTATTGTCAAACTGTTGAAAGAATCCGGTTGTATTCAGCTTGATTTCGGGGTTGAGACCGGTTCCGAGCGATTGCAGAAAGTGATCAAGAAACACAATTCGATGGAAGAGATCATTCGGGCGTTTGACCTGTGTCGCAAACACAGAATACGAACCCTGGCCAATATTCTCCTGAACCTGCCCACGGAAACCGAACCAGATCTGGCTGCAACCATGCGTATGCTGAGACGTATCCGTCCAACCTACATTGTGATTGGAGTCACCCAACCGTATCCTGGAACGGAGATATATCGCAATTTGGGGCGACCGATTGCCCGGGAGGAATACCATCAACTGAGTCGACTGCTGCCGCCGGAAAAGTTCCGATTAAGCAGCCATCGCAAGGACCTCCATAAGCTGCTATTCTTCTGGCATTTGCGCTATGGCAACATAACCCCGGTGGAAATCAGCTTTTTTCGGGCGGACTGGCGCTATTGGAGTCATCTCTGGCATTCACCTCATCGTTGGCGCTATTTCGCCTACCTAGTGCGAGACAACGCGCTGATGCCCAGCCGGTTTCTGAAAGAGGTGAGCCGATTCATCTGGTCAAGGCGTAGTGGCCGCCGTCCCGAACTCTGATGGTCCCTTCGGAACAGACGGCCGGTATGGTGGTGTTTAATGCAACCTAAACGTGCGTTGCTTACTGGAGCCGGAGGTTTAATTCGCTCCTACCTGATACCGGCGCCCAACGACATCGGGTCCCACGTATACACGTTTGATCGAATTCCCGTTACTCACGACCGAAGCTGGGCATGCTGCAGCGGTGATATGCAAGTATGGAAATACTCGATTTTGGTTGTGGTAATAAAAAGCAACCCGGCACCGTTATCAATAACGATCAATGGAAAGGATCCTCATGGCCGATGAATTTATAAATATATCATATTTTTCGCCAACTAAAATATCTCGCCAAAATATTGTGCTGGCAATGCGATATGCCGCGCAAAAATATGCGAGAGGCAATATGATCGACGTTGGCTGCGGATCTAAACCTTATCAACCAATATTTGAACCTTATATTAATACCTATTTTGGCATTGATTATCCGCCAACTGCAATGACGAATTATGGTGAAAACACAAAGGCTGATTTATTTGTAGATTGTACTGATACAAAATTAGAGGCTAACAGCTATGATACCATTTTATCGACGCAGGTAATCGAGCATATTTATGATACAAAAAAATATATCACTGAATGTTACCGCATATTGAGAAAAGGTGGGATTGGAATATTTACAATTCCATTTTTATGGCAATGCCATGCAGAACCTTTTGACTATTATCGCTTTACAAAATATGCAATTGAAAAACAATTTCGAGATCATGCTTTTGAAATCTTGGAATTAAGGCCGTTAGAAGGTGCGTATGCAGCAATCGCTCAGACAAAAATTACCTCATTATATTTAATGCCTACCAGGAGCATGTTAATAAAATTACTTCAAAAGATTCTGTTATTAATGTACATCCCAATACTTAATTATTTTGCTCTTCATTTTGACAAATATTTATATAATGATAAATTGTGTTTAACTTATTTGTTAATCGCAAAGAAATAACCAATATTCTTGAATTAAAGAATGTATTTCATTTCAATTATGGTAAGAATATGAAAGTTCTTGATCTTGGTTGTGGTAATAAAAAACACCCCGGTGCCGTTGGAATGGATATTAATCCACTAACGGACGCCGATATAATTCACAATTTAAATAGTGTGCCATATCCGTTTGAGGATTCTTTATTTGATGAAATCATTGCAGATAATGTGATTGAGCATCTCGATAATGTCATTCTAGTTATGGAAGAATTATCCAGGATAAGCAAGTTGGGTGCAACTATAAAAGTGGTCGTACCCTATTTCCGCTCAAAATGGGCATATATTGATCCTACTCATAGGCACTATTTTACTGTAGATTCCTTTGCTTACTTTGATCCAGAAAACATTATCAGCGAATTATATAAATATTCACAAGTAAGGTTTAAAGTTAAAAAAGTGATTTTCAATGAAAAGCTTAAGAATAGTTTTATTAAATCGTTATTAATTTATTTTGCCAATAAATGGCCTAGACTGTATGAGACATATTTAAGTCATCTTTTCCCTTTGGATGATTTGACATTTTATTTGATTAATTTGAAAAGCTGATTTATAATCACTTTAGATTTTCCGTTTCTATATACTGTAAAAAAACCTGTTTTTCCAAACACATGAATAATAAGATACTGTATTTTTCTGATAGTCATATATATGGGGGCAGCGATCGGAATATCATAAATCTCTTGAACTATATAGCTGAACAGTCAGGTTCGGAAGTCTTTTTCGCCTATCGCTATTTCAAAACTTTTCAAATAGGGGTCAATAGAGATTTATCTGCAAAAGTAAAGGCAATTCCGCTTTCACTTCTTTCAAATGATACATTATTTCACCGATTGAACCAAAAATTAACTAATCCCATACTAAAGAAGATTATAAAATTGCCATTTTGGTTACTACAAAAAATTGGGTTATATGCTATTTATAATTATTTAGTTTTACGAAAAACAATTATCGGAATTAAGCCAGAGTTGATTCACGTGAACAACGGTGGGTATCCAGCTTCATCTGTCTGCCAAACTACGATTTTCGCTGCTAAACATTCCGGTGTTAATAACATTGTTTATCATATTAATAATCCAGCACAAAGGCAAGGTATTTGGTTCGATAAGTTGATCGATAAGAAAATTAATCAGTATACCGAGTTTTTTATTACAGCTTCAAAACAAGCGCACGCATCCCTTGCACAAAATAGATTTTTTGACGCCCACAAACTGGTGCAAATTTATAATACGATCGAAAACCCTACAATTGTTAAAACGAGAGAAGTAATATGCAAATTGTATAATATTAAAGCCGATAAATTTATTCTTTGTGAGGTAGCGTTTCTTTCTCAAAGAAAGGGGCAGATCTACATATTAAAAGCATTAAAAAAAATCAAAGAACGTTACCCAGATATTTTTTCACAATTAGTATTATTCCTTGTAGGGGACGGAGAAGATTATCATAAACTGAAAGATTATTGCGAGCTTAATGGGTTGCCCAATGTTATATTTACAGGATATCAGGACAATTATATAGACTATATTGCCTGGTCAGATATTTTTATTCTACCTGCAGTTAAGCATGAGGATATGCCGCTGGTAATTTTGGTTGCGATGAAGTTAGGCAAACCCATAATTGCCACGGCCGTAGCCGGCATTTCAGAAGAAATTGAAAATCACAAAAGCGGTATTTTGCTTAAGGTAGAAAACCTGGATAGCCTTGATCTTGAAATTGTCAAATTATTTAGAGATAGTGACTTAC
>CAYSHS010000344.1:0-3947 GCA_964430845.1 uncultured Pirellulales bacterium
AAACAATAAAATGTGCTATTTTGTAAAAAATGAAAATATTATAGGAGCTTCCGGCGAACACAAAACGCGACAGGCGATTCTATCGGCTTACCCTGTAATCATCCCATCCTGCCGGCGCCGGTATAAATTTGCCCTGTAACCAGATATCGCCAGGTAATATGCCTTCGAGCACCCTGTCGTCAAAATAATAATTTTTAAGAAAACCATTCCTACCGATTATACCAACTACACCGCGGATTGACTCTGTGATCGTACCTCGAAGAATTAAATCGTCCTGCGGCTGGCTATATGATTTTCTGCTCCCGACATTTTCAGCTCCCCAGCCGCCCCCGCCGACGGTTATAGCTGCTTCGACAACCATAGGATCCGGCAGATACCTTTCGTATTCCTCCGCCGGCTGATATACTTGTTCTTTCTTTCTACCAACACGCCGTGTTACCCAATGCCCGGCTGATTCGTCATATCTTCCGATCGGCGCGTAAACAAAGTTTTTAATATCATCATCAGGCGGACCAGGAGGATCACTGGACAATCCGGGATCAACAACTTTAATTACTCCCTGTGCAACCAGTCCGAGAATATTTGGATTATCTTCCGATGGCTTGCCGTCTGCATTATGCGGGCCGTCAATCGTAATCGAATCGGCAATCCATATATTGCCCGTAGCTACAACAGTAATTCTGCCTTTTACGAGCTGGTCACCGTCATGCTCATTTTTATCGCCACCAATAATTACATTTCCGTCAACATAAATCTGCCCGCCCGGCTGTGACTCGACACTACCGAAACTTTGTGTAACATAAGTATCCTCAATCTCTTTTGTGAATCTTTTACCGTTAATCTCGGCTTCATCCGATATATAATGATAACTATATATATCGTATTTCTCATACGTGTGTCCATTGCCGCCGGATTTTATCTTATAATCGTAATCACCTGCTGATTTACCGCATACGGTACAGTCATTTGTAATACGGACTTTACCAACATCGTTTTCAACGAAAAATTCGAGTTGAACGGCAGCTTGAGAATGCGAGACAGATGCAGTAGCAACAGGTGTAAATCTATACATTGATTTTGTGCTGTCTTTGAAACGGTCTATTTTATCCTTAACTATATCTTCCTCTGTAACTTTATTGTCAGGCTGGTCGAAATAAATTCCGTTATCGAACGTTGACATCACAGAATAATACTTGTCAGATCCGCCGCCCCCGGCATATCTGGATTCACCCATACTGACAGGTTGTAAAAATTGAGGGTCACCTTTGATGTGAATATCTATTTCATCAGGGCTGTCCTCGAAGTCATTAATATGCAGAGGCATATCGATAACCTCGTCATCTGCAAAGAAAACCTCACTTGTTTTATTGCTTCCGAGCGGTATCCGGCACATTCCCATATCCCAGCCGCTTACCGCCTGGAGAACAAGAACATCGACTGTTCTTGTAAATTCCCCGCTGTGACCGTTGGATACAATTCGATACACCGGACGCGAGCCTACAAACGAGAAAAGGTCAACCTGGTAATTGCAGCTTCCCTGCGGGACATTCAATGCCCCGGTAACACCGGAATCTTCTTTATGCAGCACGCTTAACATGTCCTTTTGCTGGCTCATCCAAAAAACCGCCTGTTCATAACCAGCCTCGGCGGCAAGCATGGAGATTGTTTCATTTTTGAGTTGTATCGCTCTATGTCTTACCCCATAAGCAACTGTCAGCATACCTAAACCCAGAGTGCTTAAAACAACAATGCTTACTACAACCAGTGCAAGCACAGAACCTTTCCTGTTATGATGCCTCGAGGACGAAACTAAGTTTATTTCTGATTTTTTATTTTTCACAATATCCTGCCTTTTAAGAAACATCTGAAAAATTACCTTGGCCATATATTTCTCATATATGTGGCGGTCATTATATGTACAGTCTCGTTATCTTCTGGGTTGGTAAGTGTAATATTTATACGTACACTTCCCTGACCTACGCCGTTTAACGTTGTATGACTGAAAACACTATCTTTCGAATCTTTTAAGGAAACGTTTTCCGCTAAAATTTTTGTAACAACACCAGCAGTATTTCTTCTACCATTACCGGCAGAAACTGCTCCCGGTGGATATGGTCCATAATCAACCTTTAGCTGCTCGCCGTCAACGTAAAAGAATGCATAAGCTGTTGCCGTTTTTGTAGTATCCATTAAATTTTGACTATCAGTCGTATCAAGCTTTGCATCCCAATATCTGAATTCAACTGCATCCCCCGATACAACTTCTTCAGGATTTTTCGTTATCGGTAATGCGGGTGAAAATATATCGCCATCTTTTTTATAAATTGTATAGCAAAGACGATTTGACTTTCTCCCCATATTCCCGAACTCGAGGGTAGTTACAAGCGCCTCCTGCTTTACCTCGTGATTTGCGGAGTTATAACATTTTTGCCATGAACGGTCGCCGCCTATTAAGAGGATTCCTACTCCTGAGATGACTATTATATTTGCAGTAATAGCAACAATAATCTCAACCAGGGTAAATCCTGCTCTCCAGCGTATATTTCGAATTTTTATTAATTTATTTTTCATATCACTTCTTACAATGTTCACATTAATACAGGAGCAAACAATTCGTGTTATCAGCCGCCTCCTGCGTCAACCCTGACATAGGTAGTTAAAATAATAGGTTTAACGTTTTCAGATTCGGCTTTCTGAATCGTCTTATCGACGAAAACCGCTCCGAAAGAAACATAAACGCAAAGCTGTCTCAGTTTTACTTTTGCCGTTTCATTATAGTCAACATCTTTGGATATCAGCATAATCAGCATTTGTACTTCATCTATCGTAACAATAAATAAAGTATCACGCAGGCGCGTTCCCAATTCTGAATACTTGCTTAAGTCAGGCGGCGAGGCTTGAACTGGTGTAAATCCAAGCCCCAGACTGGCAGGATCATAATCCGCTGAGCCGCCTGTGCTCATCCAGTCTTCGAGCAATAATTGTGCTGTGCGTGTTGCGGTTATCTGTGCCTGTGATATTTTCGAATCCCGTGCGGCAAAATACTGGAAATTCAACGACCCGATAGCTATTATGCTCAAAACAGCAATAGCTGTCATAACCTCGATTAGTGTAAAAGCCGCCCTTAAATTTCGTTTCCTGTTGAACATAATTCTTTCCATTTTATGAAGATTTTCCTTTTTTATAGATTCTCGCTACTTAAAATATACATCATAAAAAAGGAAATAAAAATAGGAAATAAAAATATTTTTATATCCAGGTATCTTTTTCATCCATTACCTATAAAATAACAATGGCTATGTATGCTTTCCGCCATAGCCATTGTTGTTCTTTCATGTGTGACCCGGGTCAATCTTAATTTTGGTTAACAGGTAATCAGGGACACCTGCTTTCCTGTTTTCCTGATATTCTGATATCCTGCTCGCATGGTTCCATGTTATCCTGTTTAACTTCCTTATAGCTTTGTCCAGGCACCAGTTGCCGTTAGCTGATATGAGCCAGTCGGTGCATCAGTTTTGCTGCTTGCGGCGCCACTAACTGTAATTGTGGCAATGCCGCTGCCATTCACGGCTGTAATCGTGTAGCAATCAGGCTCGAAATAAGTTCCGTCCAAATCTGTCGAACTGAAACCCAATGCGGCTTGTGTAGGTCCGTCATCGAGAGTTTTGCCAATAAGCCCTGTAGCGGTAGTAATGCTTGTCTCTGCCGCATAGGCACGAATCGCCGTGCGAATAGTACCAGCAGTAGCGTTTGCTTCAGACCATTTGGCCTTGTCGATACGTCCCTGCATCAGTGGAATAGCCACAGCGGCCAGAATTCCAACGATGAGGATGACAACCATCAACTCAACCAGTGTAAAACCTTTTCTTCTCGTCATTTTCATTTCTCCTAACAAAAGATTTAAAATGTTTTTTGATATTTCACTTTTTTACGCTTTTTTTTTACAA
>CAYSHS010000345.1:0-3942 GCA_964430845.1 uncultured Pirellulales bacterium
ACCGCTCTTGCTAATGATATCAAATTTATTCGCTCGGTAATTGAAAAAACATATCGGGCATTTGAGATGTTCTCATCCACTCAGGCATCGCTAAGTAATTGATAAATATGTACTAAAGAAATCAGCATAGCCCCAAATTCGGGAGATAATGGTTTTTTAGTTGTAGCGGAGTTGTAGGGACAAAAGCTCAATATTGGGTCATATTTATTGCTATTTATTCCTTTTCTCCGTGCTTTTTGAGTAGTTCATGGTCTTGGTAAAAGCATGCATTAGAAGAAAGTACAGACATAAGAAAGTGTGTTTTCATACATATTTTTAGTAAAACTGCCTTGGAAAAGAAATTTCTTGGCTGTTAGAACTGAATATGATAAAATTATTGGTGTCGTAAGGAGAAAATTATGTTTATTAACCGTTTAAGTCGGAAATCATAGTTTACAGCTAATCCCTTTTTATTTACTCCAAAAGTCTTTGATAGTAATGTTCTATAGAAAAGGCAGGTTAATTATGAAATGGTTAATTAGTTACAAAATTAAGTACATTGTAGCTGTTTTTTGGGCCGTGATGGTGCTTGGTAGCAGGACTTTAAAGGCAGATTTTACTTTCGGTGAACCGACCAATCCTGGCTCGCCTATCAACACATCTTCAAACGAGGCGACGTTTTGCCTTTCAGCCGACGACTTAGAAATGTATATATCATCGAACCGTCCCGGCACATATGGTATTGGGGATATCTGGGTATCGACCAGGGCTACAATAAACGACAGTTGGATAGAACCTGTAAATCTTGGTTCAGTCGTAAATAGTTCTTTTCCGGACACTGTGGAATACATTTCACCAGATGGGCTGGAACTCTACTTCGATTCATATAACCGTACCGGTGGGCGAGGCGGCTGGGATATATGGGTGACGCTCCGTGCCACAAAGGACGATCCATGGACAGAGCCAACAAACCTTGGGACTATGTTCAACACTTCCGCCGATGATTGGAAAGCATGCATTTCATCTGATAATCTTAATTTTTATTTCACGTCTATGCGCCCCGGTGGGTACGGAGGTGCGGATATATGGGTGGCTAAACGCACTACAACGGAGGAGCCTTGGAAAGAACCTATTAATCTGGGACCTATAGTCAACAGCACTGCTGATGATTCCGGCCAAATAATTTCGGGCGACAACCTGACTTTGTTCTTCCACTCGATGCGTTCGGGTGGATATGGCGGCCATGATCTGTATATAACAAAGCGAAAAACAATAAACGATGATTGGAGCATTCCGATAAATCTTGGTCCGAAACTCAATACTGCATCTGATGAGATAATGCCGTATATATCCGCCAATCGCTCAACTCTGTACTTCTGTTCCTCTCGGTCGGGAGGACAAGGCCAATGGGATATCTATCAGGCATCTATTGAACCGATCGTTGATTTTAATAGTGATGGTATAGTTGACATAAATGAACTGGTTATAATGATTGAAAACTGGGGTACTGATGAGTCGCTATGTGATATTGGTCCAATGCCATGGGGTGATGGTATTGTTGATCGATCAGATTTAGAAGTTCTTATGAAATACTGGAATCAGGTAGTGGATGTAGCAGCTTATTACAAGCTGGATGAGACAGAAGGTAATATCGCATACGATTGTTCGGGATATTATTGTGATGCAAATTTAATAGGTGATCCAAACTGGCAGCCTGACGGTGGCATAATTGATGGAGCACTTGAATTTGACGGTATTAATGATTATATAAGTACACCATTTATCTTAAATCCGAAGGAAACATCGGAATTTAGTGTTTTTGCCTGGATCAAGGGAGGTGCTCCGGGACAGGTAATTTTATCACAAATCGGTAGCACAAACTTACTATCTGCAGATGCCTCAGACGGTTGCTTAATGACGGATAAGGGTTCTGGCAGAGGTGCCTCTACATTACTCTCGCAAACAGTAATAACCGATGGTGATTGGCACCGTATTGGCTTCACATGGGACGGCAGTAACAGAATTTTATATGTCGACGATGTTATTGCGGCTATTGATACTCAACCAGCTTTACCAGGTTCAGATGAAGGTTTTTATATCGGTGCCGGAAAAGATCTCGAGATAGGAGCTTTCTTCTCAGGAATGATAGACGATGTCCGTATCTACAACCGAGTAATAATACCTTAGGCCAACTTGAAAAGAGAGAAAATATCAACGAAACTCAAAGGGCTGGCAGCTTGGAAACTCGTCAGCCCTTTATTCATACTCAATACATCCACAATAAGTAACCAAAATTAAAACGATATTTCCGAAATAGTTGTAGTCTTAGTTGTAGATTTTTGACACATCCAGAAAAAATAGAAATCATAACATATTGAGAAATATATACTTGTGAGTCTTATATTGAGTTGAATGAAATTGTACATTTGATCCCGGATCGCCGTTATTTATTGTCCTGGGTCTGATATTTTTAACTGGCTTGCCTGCAACGCAGTATCTTCTAACAACTCCCCGACGAAAAGAATTCATTCAGCCTATGTGGATAATATTGTGGGTAATTGGGGCTGCTGTAGGAATGTTTAACGGCCTTATGTGTGAAATACGCGAAAAGAAAACCGGCCATATTTCACAACTATCAAAACAACTTGGCGGGATATGGTATATTTTACTTCTTAATGGAACTATCTGGGTTTCACTGGAGTTGTTTGGGCACTCTTTTGGAAATCCGGCTTTTCTATGGGCCGGTATTTTCGGATTCGGTCTTTCTGTTCAAGGAATACTATCTTCAAAAGAATGGTTATTGGGGGGAATAGCAATATTTATCGGTATAATAGCAGCCGCTTTTATTAAACCTTATGCGAATGTAATATTAGGTACAGTAATTGGTTTTTCCTTTATCATTCCAGCACTAATCTCTCGAAAGAATTACCGCAAACAGGAAAAAGAAAATGTCTAATCCTGACCAGCCACGATTCGATGAGTTGATATTATCGAAAACTCGCCTTGGGATAATATCTGCCCTTATAGGCGGCGATAAGCTGGAATTTACATACCTGCGAAATATTCTCAACCTGTCAGACGGAAATCTCAGCGTACAGATTCGAAAGTTGGAGGACGCAGGCTATATAAAAGTTGAAAAAATTTTCGTTGAACGCAAACCAAAAACTTTTTGTAAAATAACTGCCAAGGGACAAAAAGCCATTAAAAACCTGATGAGCAAACTTGAGGATTTAATACAATCTGAGTAGGAAATTACAATTATCTCTAAAAGGAAAAGGCCGGCTGCTTTTATTCAACCGGCCTTTATAAATTCCTGGCGATGACCTACTCTCACCCGCAAGGACTACCATCGGCCGCACGAGCTTAGCTTCTGTGTTCGGAATGGGAACAGGCGTTTCCCCGTACGTATAGTCACCAGGAAGTTCGTATATCAGGCTAATGCCTGATAAAATCAAAATACAAAAAGCAAAATGCAAAATTAAGGAAGTCATCCGCCTTCGGCGGATTCCGCAATTTTGATTTTTGCACTTATTAAATATGCAGATGCGCTTATGAGCACTATTCGTCGCTCGTATCTCGTGACTCGTCGCTCGAAAGCATTTTCGAGTCACAAGCGACCAGCGACGCGTGACGATTTCGTTCAACCAATGATTGATATGGTCAAGTAATCGAGCGTTAGTACCGGTTAGCTTAAATAATTTCTTATCTTACACACCCGGCCTATCAACCAGATAGTCTATCTGGGCTCTTCATCCGCCCGAAGGCGGAATGGAATCCTCATCTCGGAGTGGGCTTCCCGTTTAGATGCTTTCAACGGTTATCCTTTCCCGACTTAGCTACCCGGCGCTGCCCCTAGCGGGACAACCGGTACACCAGCGGTCAGTACTTCCCAATCCTCTCGTACTAGGGAAATATCTCCTCAAGATTCCTGCGCCCACGGCAGATAGGGACCGACCTGGCTCG
>CAYSHS010000346.1:0-3941 GCA_964430845.1 uncultured Pirellulales bacterium
AAGTACACGCTCTTCCTCGATTAGCGTCGCCTGGGGATTGTCCAGCCGAATTATTGTCGCGGCTCTCTCGGGCAAAGCTACCAGTTTTATCCTGGCTTGCGCGATTGTAACAAATCCAATCGCTAATACAATCGCCATAATTTTATTTGTTTTACTGTTCATAATTATTCTCCTTGAAAAAAATTTATTTCATTTCTAACTTATTTTCTACATTCTATTGTGTGGGCTGGAAGTCCACGCCACGTTTTATTCACTTTTTAAAGCCGGATTCACAACCCGACCTATAAACAAGATGCTTTGCGAGACATTATCTCTAATCATAAAAATAAACGGCCTGTCGGCGCGGAAAACCGGCGGCGGCTCTGCAAGAGACTCAAGTTGCATTGTCACTCCCGTGGCCGCTGCTGCTTCTGTGCCTTCTTCATTTACCTCGACAAAAGCTTTATGCACAACATTTGAAATGAATAGGTCTTTTCTGCCGCTCATTCCTGAAAAATCCGCCGCATTGGAAAAGGCGTCTTTCATTCCCATTTGACTGAGAATTTTCGTTATATCAAGTGTTCCGCAAGTCATTTTAAATTTGGGAAGATAAACATCCACTTCTCGTTTGCGCATTTTCCTGATGTTCGATTGTAAAGTTTTTAAATTCAGATTACTTTCTATTTTATCCATGTCACCTATAGTTTTCGGAAGTATAATCAGCATCGAGAGCTTCTCGCCTTTATATGGCATTTGCAATAGCTGCATATCATCAAGCTGAGCGTATTCTAAAGTTTCTTTCTGATACATCAACGGAACTTTCACTGTTTTTTGAGCAGTAACGTGAAAGTCAGACTCTTTTGTATTTTCCTCCTTGAACTTAATCGACCAGTCGCCCTTGAAATAGATCGCATTAGTCAATACAAGCCTTGTCAGAGCATCTATCGCTCCGGCTGGAATAAGGTCCTTTATCTTATCATTTGTTTTATCTTCTACCCATGTATTTATAGTTTTGCGTGCTTCTTCCGATTGTGCAAAATCCAGCTCGCTGAGTCCCGACCTGAAATATTTTTTGTTCAGTTCGATAAATTCAGGTAAAAAAGGATAGCCTTTCTGTCCCCACAAGGCATTTGCAACGTTTAATTGATAGCCGCTCGTTCCCTTATCAGCTTCTAACTGTTTCTGCAAAGCTCCAAAAATAGCAGCCATCGTTTCCCTTGACTGAATATCGTCACTATCAACTGAGAATTTCAGCACCTCAGCCATTTCTTTAGCTGTATTGCCGCGAGCGCCTGCATAGACAATCGCCAAAGCAGTAGAGATACTATACGGCGAGAAAAACAAATTTCCCTCGGCCTGCTTTATTTCCGGCAGATTTTTAATTTGTGAATAAAGATTAAATGCGAATTCATTATTTCCCGAAGCGATTAATTTTACTTCGTCACGAGCTTCATTACTCGCGAAGCTTATGGAAGAAAATAAAGCTAATAAAATTATTATTACTGTAATTTTTTTATTCATCTTAAACATAATCCAACTCCTTCATTATCTCTCGTTCACACGCTGATTAAACTGATCCTGCCGAGCGCCATGATAGGTTGTTACTGTATATTCGATTTGGCGTTTTGTTCGCGGCTCAATGTTCAAATTAAATCTTATCCTTGTTACATCGTGTTTTTCATAAGGTGTTTGGCTTTCCAACGTCCAGTAGTTCGTTCCGAAATCGCGGGTCAATTCTATCGTTGCCGGAATTTGTCTTGTATTGGTAATTTCAATTTTCCATTTCCGTATCTCGTCCCAGCCGGAAATGTTATTATTGGGATCGTACATGTAATTATCTGTTCTGAAATTCATCATAGTCGGCTTAACCTGTACCAATCGAGCTGCGCCAAGATTTAATTCGACTTCTTCATTTACAGGGATGTATTTTACGTTTGTGCCGCCTACATATGATAAATGTCCTTCTTCATCCGCTAAGCCGTATATTTTGACATTACCATCCGGGATTGGAGTCTCGCCAAGATTATGTTCCTCGTCGTTTGCGAATTTGACAAATCTTATCGTTTGATTTCCATAGCGGCCTTCATCATATTTATAGAGGCTTTCGACTTCGATATCATTAGCCTCGAAAGAAAGAAGTCTCTTGCTCCATTGATTTTCGACAGTCTCAGTTCCCTCGATTGTATAAAGGAAATATTCACTGAGACCTTCTTTGACGATTTCTTTTTTATCCATTTCTCCATCAAAGATTTTTCCAAGAGCAGGCATATCTCCTAATATTGGCACTTTCGCATTCTCTATGGCCCCTTTCCAGCCATAATCAACGGTTACACTGTAATTTTCCTCAAATGGACGTGGACTTCCATAAGGATGTTGTCTTCTGGCAAGGTCGGCTATCTGGTCAAGCATATGAACTTTGCCTACAACCAAACGGATTTGTGAGTCTTCGTAATCTTCGCCGGAATTATTTGTAACGCGAACGTAACCTTTAATACCCATCGACTTTTCATTTTCGGAAAGTGTGCCCATATAAAACGCACGCCATGTAAGGCCGCTTGTAAGATAAGTAATCTCGAATGGAACCATGCCGCTGTAATCCGAATGAATCAGCCAGCGTCCAAGCTGTCTCTGTCTTGGCGGGTAAACCAATGCCTGAATATCGATTTGGCCCTTTCTTTCCTTCGCTTCCAGAGTCAGTGACGTCGGATCGATAAGCGTATTGGCCCACGAATACTGAAGCCAGTTCCAACCCTCTTTCAATACGATATTCCTTCTTTCACGAACCAAAGTTAAATCCGCGGAATTGTAAATAGTAAGCTGAACATTTTCCCGCCTTGGAAGCGTAACTAATTCAATCGCGCCGGCAGGAGGAGCGGGACTTTCATCGGCACAATAACTAATCCGAGCAGAACTTAAAATCGCAAATAGTATTAGTAATGTTATATATCGTTTCATATCTATTCTCTTAATTATTAAACTGGTCCTGTCTCGTACCATAATAGGTTGTTACAGTATATATAAAGTCACGTTTTGTTCGCGGCTCGATGTTCAGGTTGAATCTTGCGCGGGTGACATCTAATTTCTCGTAAGGTATTCCACTTTGCAAAGTCCAGTAGTTCGTTCCGAAATCGCGGGTAATTTCTATCGTAATCGGAATCTGTCTTGTATTTGTAATTTCAATTTCCCAGGTTCGTATTTCGTCCCAGCCGGAAATTTCATTATTATTCGGATCGTACATGTAATTATCCGTTTTGAAATCCATCATAGTTGGTTTAACCTGAACCAATCGTGCTGCGCCAAGATTCATTTCGACTTCTTCGTTTACAGGGATGTATTTGACATTCGTGCCGCCGACATATGATAAATGCCCTTCCTCATCCGCCAGGCCATAAATTTTCACATTACCATCAGGAATTGGAGTTTCGCCAAGATTATGTTTTTCATCGTTAGCGAATTTGACAAATCTTATAGTCTGGCTTCCATAGCGGCTTTCATCATATTTATACAAACTTTCGACATCGATATCGTTAGCTTCAAAAGAAAGCAATCTCTTGGACCATTGATTTTCGATAGTTTCAGTTCCATCTATTGTATAAAGGAAATATTCACTTAAACCTTCTTTGACAATTTCTTTTCTTTTAAGACCATCAAGTTCGTATAATTCCGTATTATAAATTCTGTCTCCATCTTCACTAAAAAAAACAAACGATTCATCAGTGTGACCATCAAGATACAAAACGTTTTGCCCCTTTTGTGGAATTGGGCTGCCATAAGGATATTGTCTTTGCGCAAGAGAAGCTATCTGGTCGAGCATATGTACCTTACCTACAATCAGGCGAGTTTGGGCGTTTTCGTAATCTTCGCCGGAATTATTAGACACACGAACGTAACCTTCCATATTCATAGATTTTTCATCTTCGGAAAGTGTGCCCATGTAGAATGCTCGCCATGATAAGCCGCTT
>CAYSHS010000347.1:0-3922 GCA_964430845.1 uncultured Pirellulales bacterium
TTCCATAAGGCTGCTATCGTGCCGGCAACATGTGTCCCATGTCCATTATCATCCAGATAATTCGTATCCATGTTACCACCCCCGTAATACCTAATTCCACCTTCTACACTTAAATCTGTATGCGTACCATCGATCCCTGTATCAAGAATTGCGACTTTTACTCCATAACCTGTATTGACTGGATGAACCAATTCGGCATCTATTTTATCAACTCCCCATGGTAAAGTATCCTCAAGTGCATAAGCTATCGCATCAGTCTCGATATAAGCAATATTAGGATTGTTCATAAGTCTCTGAATTGCCTGCGGCGAAATTGAGGCGGCTACCGCCGGAACAATGTTATAGCTGTATTTAATTGCTCCGCCATGACTGCGAACAAGGGCTTGTTCGCTTGGTCCGGGAATGTGCTTAAACCCGATGAATACAGGAATTTTATTGTTATTTGCGGCAGGAATTGCTACGCCGGAGGATACAAGAGCAATTACGACTACGGCGATCAAAATAGTTATAATACTTTTGCATTTCATGATCTGGCTCCCTTCATAACGCTAATTATATTCCTGTTAAGGAAATATTTGCAAAAACTTACATTCACATAACAAATCCTGCTGCTTATACAAAAAACAGTATATCACAAAAATTTTAAAAATCAAAATTATTACCAGAACTTAACCTTACGTATTTCATGTAATTTATCGGTTAAATTAGCTTAAAAAGTGTATTATTATTTTCTTATAATCTTCGACAGCCTTATCCAAATCTGCAATTTCGATGAATTCGTCTGGTTTGTGGCATATTTCGGGTTTTCCCGGACCGAAAATGAGAACAGGGGCGCCTAATTGAACGAAATGCGGGCCGTCTGTGGTGAAACCTACCGCTACGGTTTTGTCGATTCCCAGGCAGGAACAGAAATCTCGGACAAAATCGCTGCTTCTGTCTGTTTCCAGGGAATAAACTTGCCTTATAATAGACACATTAGCCTCAAACTCAGGATTCTGTAATTTTAATTTCTCGAAAATTTTCCTGAAATCAGCAATTATATCATCATGATTTACGCCTGGAATGGTACGAATATCTATGGTACAAACGCATTTATCAGGCACAGCATTCAGGGTTTTTCCGCCTGAAATCGTATTTACGCTCATCGAGCAAGCTCCCAAAAGCTCGTGCTTTTTCACTGTGATATCGTAATTGTCCAGCTCGTTTAGAAAACGCCTCATGGAAGTAATTGCGTTCACTCCGAGCTGCGGCGTCGAGCCGTGAGCGGCTTTGCCTTTTGTGGAAACTTCAAGCCACAACATCCCTCGATGTGCTGAAACAATCGAAAAATCAGTAGGTTCAGGGATTATTACCCCAAAACATTCGGGAAGTTCATTTCTTTTTGAGATAAATCTTTCTGCACCGCAGCTATCAGTTTCCTCGCCTGCTACGGCGACAAAAATGATATCGCCCTGCAATTCAACTCCGGATTTGACGATTTCGCAGATTGCCGCAACAGTAGAAGCTATCCCGCCTTTCATATCCGTTGAGCCTCTGCCGAATATTTTCCCATCGCTTTCAACTGCGTTAAAAGGGGGATTTTTCCAGCTTGCCTGACCCGGACCGACAACATCGAGGTGGCAGGCGAAAAGTAATGCAGGTTTGTTGCCGGTAGATTTAATATGCGCTGTTATATTCGCTCTTTTTTTGTTCCAGGTATCTATTTCTGATTTTATGCCAAATTTGGCGAATTCAGCAGAAATGACTTCAGCCGCTGCCACTTCACCAGATGATTCAGTCGAATCGGCCTCGATAAGTTTTTTTAGTAGTTCTTTCATAATAATCCAATAACATTTTTATTTTGGCGTTATATTCATGGGCTGGAAGCCCGTGATACGTTTTTTATAATCGAAAGACAGAAAATGAAAAAGAGAAAAATTTTTCTTGCAGATATTCGAAAAAAGAAGATAATCAGATTTTTTGAAAAGTTTATAGCCGGCGTATAAGGAGCATAAATGGGACCAGTATTAAATGGGCTGATGAAACTTCAGAGTGTCGAAAATCGCCTTCGAGCAGAAAAGGCGAAACTCAACAGGTGCAGGAGAAATGTAATTATCCAGGAAAATTTAATAAGAAACCTTCAAAATGCTCTCGAAGCAAAGAAAGAGGAGGTTCAGCTCACCAAGGTACAATTTGACCGGCTTGAGCTGGAATTGAAAAGCAGGGAAGAGACAATAGCCAAATTAAGAACCTCGCTCAACAGCGCCAAAACCAACAAGGAATACGCCGCTCTTCTGACACAGCTTAATACGACTAAAGCCGATAATTCCAAAATTGAGAACCAAAGCCTGGATTTGTTGAAAGATATCGAAGCCGACGAAGCCGAGTGCAAGGATATTCAAAAACAGATAGAGGAGCAAAAACAAACACTCGAACAAACACGCAAAGAAAGCGAATCACTTGTAATAAAATACCAGGCAAATATAGACGACATCCAGTCTGAGTGGAACCAGATAGCCCAAAGCGTACCTCGCAATCCTTTGGATATTTTCAAACGAGTCGCTGAAACATACGATGGACAGGCAGTGACTTTTGTGGAGCAGCAGTCAGGCAGAGAGGGTACATACAGTTGCGGCGGCTGCTTTATGGGTGTGCCTGCCGAGAGCGTAAATGTACTGATGACAAAGGATGATATAATCCGCTGTCCCAATTGTACGAGAATACTTGTAATTGATGAAACGCAAACAAGTTAAGAAATAATATGCGGATTAGTTATATAAAAATCCTGAATCCAAAGCTCTAAATCCTAAATAAATTTAAAATCAAAAATTCAAATGTTTAAATATTTGAATTTTATTGTTTCGTTTTGTTTAGAAATTAGGATTTAGAACTTTGAAATTGAAGGGAGTTGGCAGATTGTCTGAAAAAATCGTAGCTTATATTGACGGAGGCAGCAGAGGCAATCCGGGACCTGCCGCTGCGGGATTTGTTCTTTCCGACCGGGATGGAAATCAATTACAGGCAAAGGGAATTTTTCTTGGCCGAAAAACAAACAACGAAGCGGAATATAACGCTCTTGTTAGAGCACTCGAAGCTGCGATGCAAATCGGCGCGCAGCAATTAATGATTTTCAGTGACAGCGAGCTTCTTGTCAGGCAGATTCAGGGCCATTACAAAGTAAAAAGCGACAAGATTCTGCCTCTTTACGAGCAGGCTGTCAGTCTGCTGTGGAAATTTAAAAGCTGGAAAATACAGCATGTTTTGAGAGAGAAAAACAAAATAGCAGACGGCCTTGTCAACGAAGCACTTGACCTCAAACATGACATAGAAAAGCAACATAACGATTCGTCTGAGAAATATTGCGCACATAATGAAGTTAAACGAGCTGCGAGTCACAAGTCACGAGCCACGACCAAGCCAATTCGGCTTGGAGTCCTTTTAAGCGGCGGGGGAAGAACATTATTAAATATCCTTGAAGAAATAAAGAAAGGTAATCTTAACGCAGAGGTTTCCGTAGTAATTAGTTCGCTTGCAACCGTAGCCGGAGTCGAAAGAGCAAAAAACGCGCGACTCGATGTAAAAGTAATACGAAAAAAAGATTATCCTGACATTTACGAATTCAGCAGTCATATCGAGAAAGAACTTACAGCCGCAAATGTAGATTTAGTAATCCAGGCCGGCTGGCTATGCTTGTGGAAAATACCGGCCAAATATGAAAACCGCGTAATGAATATCCATCCTGCCTTGCTTCCGAGTTTCGGCGGCCAGGGTATGTGGGGACATCACGTCCACGAAGCAGTCCTAAAAGCCGGCTGCAAAATCAGCGGCTGCACCGTCCATTTCTGCACAAACGAATACGACAAAGGCCCAATCATAATCCAGAGATCATGCCCCGCATACGATACCGACACCCCCGACACTCTTGCCGCCCGTGTTTTCGAGC
>CAYSHS010000348.1:0-3918 GCA_964430845.1 uncultured Pirellulales bacterium
AACCGGGCGCATTCCTACCAGTGCCGCTCCGACAGCAGCTCCAGCAATAGTATTTTCTGATATTGGTGTATTCCTGACCCGCTCTGGGCCGAACTGATCGAAGAGAGTTCTTGTAACACCGAATGCGCCGCCGTGCTTTCCGATATCTTCACCGAGAAGAAATACTTTTTCATCTCTCTCCATCTCTTCCCGCAGGGCTTCCCTTATTGCCTCCTGATAAGACTGTTCCTTTGCCGGCGTTCCTTCCTCTACCTGCATTATGAGATCAGAAGACATTGTCGCTTTCAACGTTCCCAACGACGTCGCATCTTTTTCTATATTATTTCCCATTTCTTCCCCCGTGCGTTTATGCGTAGATGTAGTCCATCGCTGTACTTGGATCGGGCTCCGGACTATCTTTGGCAAACCGTACAGCTTCCATCATTTCCTGTTTTATCTCTTTATCTATCGAATCGAGTGCTTCTGCTGTGGCCCGCTTACTGTCAATGAGCTGCTTCCTGAAGCGTGGGATCGGGTCCTTCTTTCTATACTCCAGAACTTCACTCTTTTCTCTGTATACTTCCGGTTCACCAGCGTAATGCCCCTCGAATCGATAAGATTCGGTAACAAGGAGTGTCGGCCCCTCTCCGCTTCTTGCTCTTGCAACCGCCTCTACGGCAGCTTCGTATACTGCAATCACGTCGAATCCGTCAACCCGCACACCAGGAATCCCGTATGATTTCGCCCGAATCGAGAGGTCCTCAATATTCGCAGTGTATTTGATATTGGTAGATACTCCGTAGTGATTGTTTTCAAGGGCAAAAACTACAGGCAGTTTCCAAATGGAAGCCATATTGAGGCCTTCGTGGCAGTTCCCGGTATTGGACCCTGCATCTCCTAGAAAGGGCACCGCAACCCTGTCCTGGCCTTGCAGCTTGAATCCTAAGGCTGCCCCCACCGCTATGGGAATGCCCGCACCCACGACAGCAATCGCGCCAAGGCTCCCTGTTTCAAACGCAGCGATATGCATCGAGCCGCCGCGGCCCCTGCAGTATCCTGTCGCCTTACCAAGAATCTCAGCAAGCATTTTTTTTGGATCAGCGCCCTTCGAAATGTTATGGCCATGGCTCCGGTGAGTTCCGGCAATCAGATCATCATCGCGGAGAGCCATGCATATCCCTACGCCTGATGCCTCCTGTCCGATATATGGGTGGACTGCACCTTTTACCTGTCCTCTTTTGAAAAGGTCCATCGATGTAAGCTCAAACTCCCTGATCCTTACCATTCTCCCATACATCTCTAAAAGTGTTTCTTGTGATATATCCATATTCACCCCCATTTCCTCTCTTTTTCAGGACCGTCTTCAAACGCAGCGTGTTTTCTGAATGATTTATCTACTATCGGTTATCAAACACCTCCATATTTCCTCTGTAAAAATGCATCGATACTGACAGCGCCGATGAGCACCAGCCCGATTACGATACTTTGGTAATAAACATTCACACCCGCAATTACCATGACGTTGTTTAAAGCCCCCATGAACAAAGCGCCCATAAAGGCCCCAAATATATCTCCCCTTCCACCCGCGAGGCTCCCACCGCCGATAATCACTGCGGTAATGACCCTCATTTCAACACCGCCCCCCAGATTACCTATCGCTGTTCTCAAGCGGGCTGCAATCACTACTCCCGATATTCCTGCAAGCAGTCCCATAATGATAAAGTTTACTATCAGGGTAAGAGCAGTATTGATTCCGGAGAGTTCGGCAGCCTTAATATTTCCACCAATAAAATATAGCTGCCGGAAATAACGCGTTTTCGCGAGAAGGAATCCACTGAGCAGAACAAGAAAAAGCAGATAGTAAACAGGAAGCTGCAGTCCAAAGAATACCACCTGCCCTATATGGGTAAACTTCTCCGGTAATCCGGAGATCCCAGCACCTGCGATGAGTATTGCAATGCCTCGCAAAACGCCGCTCATTGCAAGTGTTGCGATAAGCGCATTTATTTTGAGCTTTGCAACCAGTAATCCGTTTGCAAATCCTGCAAATGCGCTTGCAGCAATACCTGCAAGCACAGCAACCGGTATTGGAAAGTTTGCCCAATGTTTCAGCAAATACGCGCATATCACCCCGCCAAGGGCAGCATTTGAACCGATCGAAAGGTCAAATACTCCGGACACAATGAGATACATCATCCCAATTGCGAGGACACCTTCCAGTGAAAGAGATAACAGAATTGCCGCGAGATTTTGATAAGAAAAATAGGATTCTGGGAAAGACAGTGACATTACTATTGATATCAGAATGACGAGCAGTAAAAGCGTCAGCCCCCTCTGATTTAAAAGGTTTTCGAGAATCTTGCTTTTTTTCCTTATTATTGCTTTTTTACCTCCCATTTCAGTATTTCCCATATTCATATCCTTATAAAATAAGAATTTTATCTACATACTTAACCCCGACGCAAGTCGCATAATTTTTTCCTCTGTGGCTTCTACATGCAATAGCTCGCCTGTTTTCCTGCCAAGGCACATAACAATTATCCGATCGCATAATGTTATGATCTCAGACAATTCAGACGATATGATGATGATACTTTTACCTCTGACGGCCATCTGGCGTATAAGTTTGTAGATCTCCTCTTTGGCACCGATGTCGATTCCCCTTGTTGGCTCATCGATTATTAAAATATCCGGATCTTTCATAAGCCAGCGAGCCATAAGCACCTTCTGCTGATTTCCTCCACTGAGATTGATAACTTTCTGCCTTACTGATGGAGTCATTATTTTCAGATCTTTTATATACTTGTTCACACTCTTTATTGCCTTTTTATCCGATAATAAGCCGTATCGTGTAAACTGCAAAGAGTTTGCTGATATTATGTTTGATGTAACATCGAGATCGAGAAAGACTCCACTGTCTTTTCTATCTTCCGGGAGGTATCCTATCCCCGTATTAATCGCGTCCCGAGGGGTATTAAACCTGGCCCTTTTGTTGTTTACATAGACTTCACCCTTAACTTTCCGATCAACTCCAAAAAGTGCCAGAGCAAGTTCTGTCCTACCCGATCCTGCTAAACCGGCTATACCGAGTATTTCCTGTTTTTCAAGGAAAAAACTGATGTTCTTAAATTTAGTCGAAGATAGATCTTTAGCCTCCAATACAACGTCACCCTCTTTCCAATTACGGTCATCGTATACACTCAAGACCTTCCTTCCCACCATCATTGTAACTATCTCTTCAAGGGTCACGTCATTCATCATCCTCGTCCCTTGATACACCCCATCTTTAAGAACAGAAACCTTGTCGCAAATGTAAGGCAGCTCCTGAAGCCTGTGAGAGATATAAATAATTGCTATCCCTCCTTTCTTTAGCTGTTTTACAAGCGAAAAGAGCGTATCGATCTCCCTTTCGGTAATAGTAGCAGTTGGTTCATCAAGAATGAGGATCTGCGCATTGAGTGATAACGCTTTCGCGATCTCCACAAGCTGTTGCTGTATCGAGGAAAGTTGAGCTACTCTTGTCATGGGGCTGATATCGAGGTTTACCCTCTTCAAAAACTCAGCAGCTACGCGACACATCTGCTTCTTATCAATAATGTTCAGCCACTTCACTGGTTGCCGACCTGCGAAAATGTTCTCAGCAACACTCAACTCCTTTATCAGGCTCCTCTCCTGAAATACCATTCCTATACCGGCTTCCTGGGCACTTCTCTCGTCTCGGAACTCATATCTGTTTCCGTCAATGAACAACTCCCCTTCGTCTGGCAAGTACACTCCGGCAAGAATGTGCATGAGAGTGCTCTTGCCGGCACCATTTTCACCGACCAATCCATGCACTTCGCCTTTGTGAACAGTAAGACTCACATCATCCAGCGCCTTGACCCCTGGAAAACTTTTAGAGATTCCTTTTACTTCTATTTTTACAGCCACTTTTCAAAG
>CAYSHS010000349.1:0-3906 GCA_964430845.1 uncultured Pirellulales bacterium
CGGTTATCGTATCGGAAATGCAATAGTTGCATACGCAGGATATATTATCAAAATGTTTTATCCTGTTCATCTCGGCGTTATTTATCCTCATCCCGGTCGTAATCTTCCCATCTGGCAGGTATTTGCGGCTGCATGTATGTTATTATTCATAACAGGAATTGTTATAAGATTTGCACGCTCTCGAAGATGGCTGCTTGTCGGCTGGTTCTGGTATCTTGGAAGTCTTGTCCCCGTGATTGGATTTGTGCAGGTGGGGCTTCAGTCAATGGCGGATAGATACACTTATATTCCGCTTATAGGACCGTTTATAATTATTGCCTGGGGTATCGCTGAAATTATAACAAGATACAAGCAAGCAAAAAATGCTGTTGTGATTGCTTGTCTTGTTGTTCTTTCGGCACTGAGTTTCCTTACCTTTTTGCAGGTTGGTTACTGGAAGAGCAGCATCACACTGTTCGAGCACACTGTAAAAGTCACCAAGAATAACGACATTCTGTATTATAACCTTGGCCAGATATATCTTGGAAAAGGCGATATCGGGCAGGCTATAGAATATTTTCGTGAAGCTGTAAATATAAAACCTGATCAGCCTACGATACACAAAAACCTTGGAATCCTTCTTATGAGACAAGGCAGGAATAGCGAAGCCATTGAAGAGTTTCGCAAGGTTCTTAAATATTCACCTAATGATAAATCTGTACAGCAGCAGCTTGAAATTCTTCTGTCTGAACAGAGCAAATCTCCACTTTTAAATAAAGAAGGCAATTGACAAAATCGATAAGGTTTTCAAAATATACGATATGATGAGAGTCAAAAAAAATCGTCGTGTAAGAATAAAGGCGAAACCTGCATTTAAGAACAAACCATCAGGAGATGGAAAATCCGGAATCGCCTGCGGCATGGATTCATTGATTTGTGACTGGCAAAAACGACTTTTTCCAGAATCATGGCTGCAGGAGGAAAGCCATCACAAATATGTGATTTTAATAGTCCTTTTGTCACTTATCACAATTATTCTTCTTGCACCATTTGCAGGCAAAGCATTTCATATCGACGATCCGCTGTATTTATGGACAGCAAAACACATCCTGAAATCACCTTTAAATTTCTATGGTTTCAACGTGAACTGGTATGGAAAAGAAGAACCCATGTCACAGGTTATGAAGAATCCGCCGCTTGTGAGTTATTATCAGGCGCTTGTCGGCCTGTTATTCGGCTGGGGGGAAGTCACCATGCACCTGGCTATGCTCGTGCCTGCTGTGTTTGCGATAACAGGCGTTTTCTTTCTTGCCAGGCTTCTCTGCCGCAGTCCGGTCGAAGCGGCGTTGATTGCCTTGCTTACGCCTGTGTTTTTAGTTTCAGCGAATACCGTGATGTGCGATGTTTTTATGCTTTCATTTTGGGTCTGGTCGGTTTGGTTCTGGATTACAGGATTGGAAAAGAACAAATACTGCTATCTTGCAATCAGTGCGTTTTTGATAACAGCGGCGTCACTAAGTAAATATCCTGCGATAGCATTGATTCCCTTGTTATTTGCATATTCCTTTTTCAAAACACACAAATTCGGCTTATGGGCATTGTTTTTTATCATACCTGTTCTTTTCCTGGGTTCCTACCAGTGGTACACACATATATTATACGGCAAAGGTTTATTAACAGCCGCGGCTGATTTCCCGGAAACCGGACGGTCTGAGAAATATACTATTTTCGTTCGGGGAATAACAGGACTGGATTTCATAGGCGGCTGTATAGCCAGCAGTTTTTTCTATATTCCCTTCTTATGGCGTAAAAGATATGTCCTTTTGGGATTTGTCGCACTTTTGGCCACGATAGCCATATTAACTACTTTTAATTCTATCGGGGATTTTCCAATCCATAATAAACCTGGTTATAAATGGGCCGTTATTATTCAATTCGCCCTGTTTTTCATTGCCGGCCTGCACATTCTTATACTTGCTGTCACTGATTTGTGGACACGAAGAGATTCAGGCTCAGCTTTGCTTTTTATGTGGGTAGTGGGTATTTTCGTTTTTGCAAGTTTCGTGAACTGGACTGTCAATGCCAGGTCCGTACTTATGATGCTGCCGGCGGCAGCAATTCTTGTCGCTCGGCGACTTGAGATTCGCAGTAAAACGCATACAAATATATTAAGTCCGTCATTGGCATTGCTTCCTTCGATGGTCCTTGCATTATTGGTAACTTATTCCGATTATCGCCTGGCAAATTGTGGTTATCAGGCTTCCGAAATGATAAATCAGAAATATCAAAAAGAGGAAAAAACTGTATGGTACGACGGCCACTGGGGATTTCAATATTATATGGATATAGACGGCGCAAAGCATCTTGTTCCCGATTTAAAATTATCTCCGAAAGATATTATTGTCTTTCCGGAAAATGCGCCAAAGATATACAGCCCCGACCCGAAGCATTTTGAGCAAATTGAATCAATTACTTTGAATTCTCTGCCATGGCTTACAACACTGTGTTTTTCTTCTGCGGCGGGATTTTACGCGGATATTATAGGGCCGCTTCCTTATGCCTTCGGACAGATAGAACCTGAGCAATATGATGTATGGAAACCAAAATGATGGTAATAACTGAACTTTTGCAAAAATGGTTACAACCAATACCAATAATAATTGCCTCACTGATGCTTTTTGCCGGAGTTGCAAGCTGGCCTTATCAGTATTATATAGCATTGAGAATCGTTGTAAGCGCTGTTAGTGTGTATGCAGTTATTCAGGCATATTATCGTGAAAAAAAAGTTATGATGCTTCCTTTCATGGTAATCATAATTTTATTTAATCCGCTTCACCCGGTAAGCCTTTCCCGCAATTTATGGCTCGTGGCAGATATCGTTGGCGGTGGATGGTTTTTTGTTAGTATATTCGTTTTAAGAAGGAGCAAACAGTCTGAAATGAGTGAAAGAAAAAAAGTTAAAAGAAATTTCTTCCTGCGGCGAAGATTTTATATTCCCGCTCTTGTTGTTATTATCATATTGATATTTGGCGGCTGGCAGGCATGGATAGCAATTAATGGCAATGAGAAATTAAGCGGTGAACAACAGAAAATTCCGAAACCAATCGGTATAATTCCACCTCTTGAAAAAGGAGAATCCGACTGGCACTGCTGGCGAGGTCCAAACGAAGATGGTAAAAGCAATATTACAGGAATTATCAAAGATTGGTCCGTCGGTCTCAAGAAACTCTGGGAGGTAGATTATCTCTGCCAGGGCCAAAGCAATGTTTCATGGTCATCGGTCGCAGTTTCCGGAAACAGGCTCGTAGTCCCGGGAAGAGACGATGATAAAGACCTCGTCTTTTGCCTGAATTCACAAAACGGAGATTTAATCTGGTTCGGCTCATATAAAGCAAAAACAGGCTCAAGTCACGGCCCAGGCTCACGTGCGACTCCTTATATGGACGAAGACAGAGTATATACTTTCGGTCGCAGCGGCGCTCTCGTTTGCTGGGCGCTGGAAAACGGGAAACTTCTGTGGAGGAAAAACGTTGAAGATGCAGGAGGAAAAGAGCCGACATGGGGACATTCTTCTTCGCCGCTTGTTTATCAGGATAAAGTAATCGTTCAGGCAGGCGGTGACGCATTTGCGATAGCATACGACAAAATGACAGGTGACATAATCTGGAAATCAAAACCGGGCAAAGCGGGATACGCCGCTATAACTTCCATGGAAATAGAAGATTCGACAAAGCTCCTGGTTTTTCAAGGCGAAGGACTCGCATGTCTTGAGCCAAATGACGGCGGTGAATTGTGGTCTGTCGAATGGAAAACCAGTTATAATGTAAATGCAACGACTCCTGCCGTTTCCGATTCTATTGTTTTCATCACATCGGGGTACAATACAGGCTGCGAGGCACTTAAAGTTACTCAAACAAATGCCGAAGT
>CAYSHS010000350.1:0-3900 GCA_964430845.1 uncultured Pirellulales bacterium
GGATCGGCAGCAGGGGCCGCGACTGCGGCTGGCTCGTGCTGCGTAGCGAATCGCCACTTCGCAGAGTAGCAAGCACACCCTGCCTTTTAAAACTCAAAAAAACGAATCCGTCTCAAACGGAATGATTTTTTAATCTTATATTAATTCCTTGTTTTTCAAAATTTTCACAAGGCATTATATAGTTTATTCGGTTGATTGTCAATTTAACTAAAGAGAAAGACCGAAGCAATTTTTACGTCCTATATTGTTTGGGATTGAAGGCTGTTTTATCAGGGATTTATTCAATTACAAATATTTATAATCGTATCGATTGTGACATTTACATTTGGGGAATCACCGAGCTCGGGAACTACTAAATTTGCTTCGGAGAAATCTTCGTTTTCGGTATAACCGTTTGTTGTTACCACGCAGTACATACCTGCGGCTTTTGCAGCGAGCTGGCCGTTGCGGCTGTCTTCCACGACTACACATTCATCCGGGTTTAAGCCAAGTCTTTTCAACGCGAGGTTATAAATTTCGGGATCGGGTTTTTTCTTTGAGACTACGTCTCCTGCTAAAATTGCATTGAAATGTGATTTCCTTTTTGCCCCGAGCATTTTTTCCACAACGAGGTGTACTGCTCTTTCGTTCGAGGTCGAGCAAACTGCAAGCTTGATTTTTTTTGCAATAGCTTCATCGACAAGACGCGCTACGCCGGGACGCAGGGGCAATTCGCCTGATTCTATGATTTGCATGAATAAATCCGTTTTGAGCTTGTGAAGCTCTTTGATAAAAGCGTCTTTGTCAGGGATATTTTCCGGCCAGCCATATTCATTGAAATAAAACTTCATTCTTTCTTTGCCGCCTGCTATTTCAATAAGCCTGCCGTATAAGGGGACATCCCATTCTATGTCAAGGCCTTTTGCTTTGAATGCCCTGTTGAAGGCAACTCTGTGTCCATCACGTTCGGTATCTACTATTACGCCGTCACAATCGAAAATCAACGCTTTAATTTTGCTCATATTTTTTTCTTTATGCCTTTCCATCGCTGCCGAATATTTTAATATTTTCAATAACTACGGCTTCAAGTGCTTTGGATTGAGATTCAATCACTTTGAGAGGATTGTATTCGGTATTGTGTTCATTATGATAATTGACAGCGCCGTCGATAAACGCATACTTCAACTGGGTTGAAATGTTCACCTTGGAACATCCTAAGGCGATACACTTTTTGAATACTTCGTTGGAAAGTCCCGTACCGCCGTGCAGAGCGAGAGGAATATCTGTTTGGCTTGAAATTTCCTCGAGTAAATCGTAAGCGATTTTCGGCTCGCCTTTATATATTCCATGAGCGGTGCCGATAGCCGGAGCGAAACAGTCAGGCCGGAGAGCACTGCACATTTCGAGAGCCTGCTCAACGTTGACTAAGTGAGAGTCCTGCTCTTTTACATGAATATCGTCTTCGACTCCTACAATGGCTCCAAGCTCAACTTCGACAGAAATATTTTTGGGTCTGGCCATATTGATAACCCGCCTGCTCAGGGCAAGATTTTCCTCGAATGGCTTTGAAGAAGCATCAATCATAACCGAAGTCCAGCCTGCATTGATGCAATCATCTATGAGACCAGGGTCTTTGCAGTGATCAAGATGAAGAGCAACGGGAATATTCGAGTGACCTGCAAGCTCTTTCACCCAGTTCATTATAGTGTTCGTTCCCCAGAAAATGACTGTTTTTGCAGAAGTTTGAATAATAACGGGAGCGTTTAGCTGCTCAGCGGCGGAAACGACCGCTTTTGTGGAAGTATAATCGAGAATATTAAAAGCTCCTACACCATATTTTTGCTCAGCAGCTTTTTTTAACATTAATCTCATATTCTCAAGCGGCATTGGTTTCCCTTTCATCAGAAAAGATTTAAGTGAGCTAAAGCGCCTGAAATTCTTTATAGCTCTTTCTTAAAAATGCTAATTCTTTAGCTCAAAGACTAATTTTCAGGATTATATCGCTCTGAAAAGCATTTTCAAGGCTCTTTTTTGCAGGATGCAGTATGTCAATTCATGGGAAAAATCGTTTTTAGTTTTCAATTTACATCCAAAAAATTTATAATATGATATTATCCTCATGTATAAAGAGAATTTGAAGAGTTAAAACTGTGATAAAAGATTTAAGCAAACTATCCGATGCCCAGCTCCTTAACCTGTATTCAAAAGGCCAGGAAAATGCTTTTCGGGAAATCGTAAACCGTTATAAAAACGGACTTTATACGTTTTTAAGGCAGTTTCTGAACAGGCAGGACATTGTCGAGGATGTATTCCAGGAGACTTTTTTGCAGTTGTTTACCAGCAGGGAAAGTTTCGACAGGAGCAGGCCTTTACGCCCGTGGCTGTTCACGATAGCAGCAAATAAAGCAAAGGATGCACTTAGGAAATGGCAAAGAACCTCTGCTGTGCCGATAGGTTCTATCGCGGATTCACAGGATATTTCGTTCGATGACATGCTAAATACCATAACATCCGATAATACATTGCCATTCGAAGAGCTGGAACAGAATGAAACATCATTGCGCGTTGCGCATATCATATCGAAAATGCCGGAAAATCTCCGTGAAATAATAATTTTAGCATATTTTAACAAATTTTCTTACAAACAAATGGCAGAAATTTTGAGTATACCTATAGGTACGGTGAAAAGTAGATTACATACGGCTGTGGGCCGTTTTGCAAAAGACTGGAAAGCATCTTTTGGAAACGAGGACGATAAATGAGTTCGTTGAATATTGAGCAAAAACAACTTCTATTCGATCACTGCATAGGTTTGACATCTCAGGAACAATCAGAAAAGGTTGAGGCGTTAATTTCAAGTAATGAAGAAGCAGCAGAAGTTTATGCGAACCTGAAGGCTGTTTTTGCACCGCTAAATTGTATTGAGTTTGAAAGCTGTCCGGATGAGCTGGTAGAGCGCACCATCCTAAGAATCAATAACAATCCGGGTCCGAACAGGCAGCTAACTGATTTATTGAAAGCTGAACAGAACAAAAAATCTCCCATAAAAATTGGTTTTTTAAGCAATTTCAGTGAAATCTTTGCGATAGCGGCCTCCATTTTATTAATAGCAGGGATTTTAGTTCCAACGTTCGGTTACGCTCGTCAGAAATATTGGCAGCAGCAATGCGAAGCATCTATCGGTGATATTTTCAATGGATACCATAATTATATTTTCGATCACGATGGTAAAGCGCCTTCAGTATCGAAAGCTAAGGGGGCAAACTGGCTGAAAGAACCCAACACAAGTCATATGTATCTATTAGTCGTAGGCAATTATGTAGAACCTTCGAAATTTGTTTGCCCAAGCATGAGACAATGTAATAGAAGTGCTGAAGATAAAAAGCGATTCAAAGATTACCTTGCAAATTATCAAGATTATAAGGATTTTCCCGACAGGGCTTATATCACGTACAGTTTTCCGGTTGTATGTCAAAAAGAGGCGGGCGGAAGACTTTCATGTAGAAGAGTTATGTTGGCAGACGGCAATCCAATATTTGTAAAACTGCCGCAAAATTCACAAACAATCGTTATCGAATTGAGACAAGAGCAATTACAAATAAACAGCTACAACCATAACAATCGCGGCCAGAATATCTTATTTGGAGATGGACGAGTCGAATTCATAAAGGAACGCCAGGTAGGCCATGATGACATTTATACTCTTCAGGACACTGATGTGTATCAAGGCAATGAAACTCCATCATGCACAACAGATATATTCCTTGCACCATGAAGCAATTATAAATCTTATTTTAGCTGAGCAGCCCGTAATCCTTTAATGTCTGCTTTAATATCGCTCTTTTTGGTTCTTCCAAAGGTGTCATAGGAAGCCGCAGCTCCTCGGGGGCCATATTCAGAATAGCCATTGCTGCTTTGATA
>CAYSHS010000351.1:0-3893 GCA_964430845.1 uncultured Pirellulales bacterium
CCGGTATCCTTGTTAATCTTCGTAACTTCGCTAAGAAGTCTTGACGAGAGGAGTAATTGACCATCATCGTCAAAAAATATAGCATTCATATGCGGAAAACGAAAAGATGAACTTTTGTTATCTTCATATTCGACATCTGCGACATTAAGGTGGTCCCACCCGCGCCATTGAAATATTAAATCCCCTTCCGGGGTAAATCCCTGAATCTGGGTTTGACCAACATTTGCGCTGGATGATCCGCCGAAGACAAATCTTCTCATATCGACATATTCGAATTTAAGACCTATCAGGTAATAATAACCATCTTTGCGTACAAACAATTCATGCTCGTCTGTACTGGCTCCGTTTACAGCCTGGTATGTTGCAATTTGCCTGTAATGTTCATCCAGCCCGATAAATCGCATATATCCGTCACGAGCAAGCATAGTCAGCACTCCATTTGGCTGAACTTTCATGTCACGTCTTTCATCACTTGTCTGCCAATACCAGATGGGACAGCCACTATTATCGAAGATGACATTATACGAATCGCTTCCGGTTTTGCGATTATCGAGAAAAATATAACCTGAGTCAGGATTGTTATTTATGGTAATATTAATTTGAGGGAAATTACTCGGTACAGATACCCCGTTGTCCATAATCATCGGGCTGCTTGTCGCAAGCAGTGGGGCGTCCTGGGATAAGCTGCTTTGTGAATAAGAAGTATCCTCCTGCGAAACAGAAGCAGAGCTAACTGTCATATACCCTGTTGTCATGAACTGATACTCATAAGGCTCAATAGCTCCTTTATTAGGGTCAACTATAGGATCCAATGACACGGTAACCAGCTCGTTGCTCGAGAAAGTTGATTCAAGCTCGAAAATAACCGTTTTTTTATCTGATGCAATTTTGGTCGTACCGGAATGATAGTGGCTTTTTTGCCCTGTTACTGTTATAAATGATTCAAGATTGCTTATATCATTTGGTGAGATTGCTACAAAACGCACAAGCATATATTTTGTCTGGGCTGATTCATATTCAGCTCCCGGCAAGGGCGATAAGTACAAATAACCTTTTTGGCGATAATTATATAGACTTTGCGGATATAAGGAAACTCCGATAGTCGCATAATTTGTGTTTTCTCCATCGCTGGCGTAAAGACGAAATTCATAATAACCGGGCTTAATCAGCCTGACGTTCGGATCAACGGTTATTACCTGGCTCGGATTATTATATACGAATGCAGAGCCTGAGATATCATTCGAATCGGAGCTTTCTAAAACAGGCTCATTTGCTTCCGATGGTTTTGAAATAATTTCCCACCACCAGCTCAGCTTGTTCCAATCGTCGTTGTCCGGGTTAGATGTATTACGCGGCAGAGGGAAACCATCATCGGATACTTGTCCTTCCAGTTTTATCTCCACGCTGTTTCCATCTGAAACTATAAATTTGGAAGCGGGAAGATGTACATAAGGTGTCGTGTTCCAGCCCTCAGGGAAGGAAAAATTATATAATTCCTCGACGTCGCTGTCACTCAATGCGCGATCATATAAACGCACTTCGTCAATAGAGCCAATCCACTGTCTTCGCAGGCTACCATCGTTTATTTGTGCACCGATAGTAACGGGGTCATCGCCGCTGGTGCTTATAGAACCAGACAGGACATCATCTTGTGCAGTATCTCTTACGCCGTCTATCCAGAGTTTCGTAGCATAACCTGAGCCGGACCAGACTCCTGCAATATGATGCCACTGTCCGTCATTGACGTTAATTTCGCCCGAGCTTCCATATATGCTGCCAAATCCTGAAAGATGAAAGCAGGCTCCATTAGTGGAGTCGTTTCGCGCTAAACGCCATGACCAGTCACCCCGGCAGAACATGGTCTGCCAGTCGGTGGAAAACTGGTCAACTTTAAACCATAATGCAATAGTTATGCCCTGGGTTATATCGAAATCCTCGTGATTGGGAATTTCTACGTAGAAGTTACCATCAAAATACAATGCGTCGCCAAGACCAGCCGGCCCGGGAACAATTGTCGGGCCTTTTGTAGTCATGGTATCTTCGCGGCATATGCCATTATGCACATTGCCGCTCTGATCCACAACGATTTCTCCATCAATGCCCGGAGACATAAACTCAAAATTATAATAGGCTACCATGCCGGAATCAATGTCGCCCAACGCCGTAGTGTAAAATAACATCAAATTAAGAGCAAATATTAAGATAGCTGTCTTTTTCATAGCTGCCTCCTAAAAAAAAAAGAATAAACACATAGTATGCCGATGAGAATATTACTGCTAAAACAATGAGAATCTCTTTCCATCATCTCAGCTTTTCCGATTTCAATGACAAGCCTCAACTCCTTATAAACTGATTACTTGTCTTCTATTAACTTTAATACTTAATTGTATTCTACATAAGGGGATTTGTCAATTTTTTTATTCCCTAAAAGGGAAAAAAAACTGCCCGTCTCTCTAACGGGCAGCTTTTACACTTTTATTCTAATTATTGCTACGTAAATCAATACATACCAGCAACCAAGTAAATAACTCATATTGACGCAGCTTTAATTGCATCGGAAAGCTTGAGTGTGCCTTCGTATAAACTCCGCCCGACAATTGCGGCTGCTGCGCCTATTTGGGCTGTTTTTTTTATGTCTTCGATAGTTGTAACACCGCCTGAAGCAATAACTGGAATATCGACTGCTTCGACAAGCGTTTTTGTTCTTTCGAGGTTTGGACCCGCCATCATACCATCTTTTGTAATGTCAGTGTAAATAATCGCTGCTAAAGGCAGCTTTGCCGCTTTTTTTGCAAATTCAAGCAAAGTTTGCGAAGAATCCGCCAGCCAGCCTTCCGTGGCAACTTTCGAGCCTCTGGCATCGAGACCCAGCACCATGCGGCTGCTGAATTTCTCTGCCATTTTACTGAACCATGTGAAATCAGTTATCGCTTTAGTTCCGATTATCGCCCTCTGGACACCCAAATCGAGCAATTGCTTTATGGAGTCTTCATTTCGCAAGCCGCCTCCAACTTCGATTTTTAATTTTCCAAGAGCCGCTATTGCAGATATTGTTCTGGTATTTACAGGTTTTCCAACTTTTGCGCCTTCGAGATCGACTATATGAAGCCATTTTGCTCCATCGTTTATAAAAGATTGAGCCTGCTTGACCGGGTCGCTTTCATAATTGATTTTTTTATCGTATTGGCCCTGAATCAGTCGAACACATTGGCCTTCTATCAAATCTATCGCAGGTATAATATACATCAATCTTCTCCTTTCGTATCACGGGCAGGATGCCCACGATACATTGCATCGAGCGCAGCTTCAACGTTATCGTATTTGAATTTGTAGCCCGCGCTAAGTAATTTCTCAGGAAGTACCTTTTGGCCGGACAAAATCATTTCATCCGCCATCTCGCCGAAAAACTTGCGCAGAACGAATCCGGGTACGAATGTCCATGACGGGCTTTTCAACGCCCGACCTAACTTCCTGCAAAAATGCTTCATTGTTACAGGTTCAGGAGAAGTGAGATTGAAAACACCCTGCTGTTTTTCACTTTCCATCAAAAATCGTATCGCTGCTATTTCGTCTTCAAGAGTAATCCATGAAAACCATTGTTTGCCGGAACCGGGATGGCCGCCGAGAAAATATCTGAATGGTTTTGCAAGTCTTGGTAAAGCACCGCCATCTTTGTCTAAAACAACTCCCGTTCGTATTACAACCAATCGCACACCAATTTCCGGCAGCGGCTCAGTACATAATTCTACACCCTTACACACTTCAGCTAAAAATCCTTTCCCGCTCGGTGATTTTTCAGTTAATTCTTCATCACCGCACCTGCCGTAATAACCAATAGCTGAAGCTTGAATCACGACCGATGGTTTGTTTTTCAACTGCTTTATACCGGCTAT
>CAYSHS010000352.1:0-3887 GCA_964430845.1 uncultured Pirellulales bacterium
GAATTAATCAGAGCGATTCGCTTTATGATTTCGGCTGAATACGAAGCAATCCAGCTATATATGCAATTGGCTGAATCCACAGACAACAAGCTGGCCAAAGACGTGCTTATAGACATCGCTGATGAAGAACGTGTACACGCAGGTGAATTTTTAAGTTTACTGCACGAACTGGCTCCTGATGAAAAGAAACTATATGACGAAGGAGCTGAAGAAGTACAAGAGATGATAGATAAATTAAAGAAAAATAAATAGTGCTTTTTTAAAACCCTAAAGGATATAAAGCAATGCCAATATTTGAGTATATATGTAAAAAGTGCGGGCATAAAACAGAATTTTTGGAAAAGGCCGGAAGTGATAAAAAACACACTTGTGAAAAATGCGGCAGTAATGATTTACAGAAAACGTTTTCAACTTTTTCTGCAACAAGCAGTTCGAAATCTTCCGGCAATGGCAGTTGTCCAACAGGAACATGCCCATTTAATTAAAAGGATGAATTATGAAAATTGCAGTGACATCGACAGGGCCTTCGATTGATAATGATGTTGAAATCCGATTCGGAAGATGCGCGTATTTTTTGGTTATTGATCCAGATACGATGGCGTTTGAAGCAATGGAAAATCCCAATATCGCTCTCGGGGGCGGCGCAGGTATTCAATCCGCTCAGTTAATGTCAGATAAAGGTGTAACCACAGTAATGACCGGTAACTGCGGCCCTAACGCATTTAATGTCTTTGGTCAGGCGGGAATTCAAGTTATTGTGGGTGTCAGCGGAACTGTCCGCAGTGTCGTTGAGCAATTCAAAACAGGTGCTTTTTCCTTCACTTCAGGACCAAATGTTGCCAGTCACTTTGGTATTGGCGCGCCACCAGCAGATGCAGGTTTAGGAAAGGATTTCAGTATGGGTAATAGACGCGGCATGGGCCAAGGTATGGGAATGGGCGGCGGATGCGGCATGGGCAAAGGTATGGGACGCGGCCGCGGAATGGGCAGAGGTATGGGCATGGGAATGCGTGTAGCTATGCATGGCTCACCAGCAAGTTCAGGTGTCTTTCAGCCAGCTAATGTACCAACTGGAGGCCAATCAGAATTAGATGAATTAAAACAGCATGCCCAGAGATTACAACAGCAGAAAAAAGATATTGACAAAAGAATATCTGAAGTAAAAAACAACCGTAAAGCTGCTGCTTTTATACAGGCTGAAAAATGCACCGGTTGTGGTATCTGTGCTAATGTTTGTCCAAACAATGCTATAAGCATAGATAAATATGCTGTTGTCGATCCTATACTTTGTACAGCTTGTGCAGCATGTGTTTCTGAATGTCCTAATAGTGCTGTTATAATTATACAACAAAAAATTGGTAATTAAGGAAAAAAACAAAAGGAGTTTATGTATGGATACTATTCTTAATGCCAAAGATGTAAATGTTGGATTTCATCTAACCGGTTACAGGATAGATAAAACGGCTGCACCGATGAACAGGTACACAAAATGGGATATCATAGAAAGTCACTGGTGTAATCCTAAGCCGGTCTGTTTTGATTCTTTGCCTGAAAAAGGATGGTTAGCCGTGGATAAATTTGACTGGAATAATTTTAATGTGAATGAGGAATAAAACTTATGTCAGTCATAAACAAAAAAAACGACATAAGTAAAAAAATCAAAAATCCTTTGCATCTTGAAATATATCCGGGCAGTCAAATACTGCGTCAAGTGGCAAACTCTGTGGATGTTTTTGATAGTGACATAGTTTTACTTGCAAACCAGATGTTAGATTTTATGCGAAAGTACGGCGGCATTGGCCTGGCGGCACCACAAATCGGGCTTTTACGACGTATTATAGTAATCGGATTTGGTAACCAGAGTTTTTGTGTTGTTAATCCGAAGATAACTCAGGCTTTTGATTGGGAATGGATGAAAGAAGGATGTCTTAGCTTGCCGGGAAAAATTATTAATATTAAACGCCATAAAAATATTGAAATGCAGGGATTCGACATTACAGGTAAATCCGTAAGCATGAAGGCATCGGGTCTTTTGGCAAGAGTTTTTCAGCATGAAATAGAACATCTTAACGGTAAATTGATATGTGATTATGAGGTTCATGTTAGATAGGATGATTTATATACAAAGACAGAAACAGAATACAAGGACTGCAAATAATATTAATATGAAACAGGAAAAAAAACGTGAATACTTATATTTTGATAATCGGAAAGGATTTTACTTAGACTTATGATTATTTCAGTTGCAAGTGGTAAAGGCGGAACAGGCAAAACAACAATCGCTACGAATCTGGCGGTTTCTCTCTCCCAAAATGGGCAACCAGTTCAATACCTTGATTGTGATGCGGAAGAGCCTAACGGCCATATATTTCTAAAACCTAAAATTGAAGTTTCAGAAGATGCTGCTGTCGGAGTTCCGGAAGTAGATATGGACAAATGCACGGGCTGCGGCAAATGCGGCCAGCTCTGTCAATATAGTGCTATAATCTGCATGAAAGGCAAGCCTATGGTTTTTGAACAGCTTTGTCATTCGTGCGGCGGGTGTATGGCAATATGTCCAACAGGAGCGATTACCGAAAAGCAACGCAAAATAGGAACTGCCGAATTTGGTAAATCAAATGGTATAGCTTTCGGTCATGGCAGGCTTGATATAGGTGCTATTCAAACACCTGCATTGATTAGATATGTAAAAAAAAGAATCAAGGATGATGTAATAAATATCATTGATGCTCCGCCAGGAACATCTTGTCCTGTTATCGAAGCTATAAAGGGTAGTGACTTTGTGCTGCTTGTGACCGAACCAACGCCTTTCGGATTAAATGATCTGGAATTGGCTGTGGGTATGGTACGCCAGCTGAAATTACCTTTCGCCGTTGCAATAAACAGAAGCGACATTGGCAATGATTCAGTAGTACGGTACTGTCAGCGGGAAAATATCCCATTACTTATCCAGATATTAAATGATAGAAAGATTGCCGAATGCTATTCACGTGGAGTGATGATAGTAGAAGCAATGCCTGATTATAAACAGATGTTTTTGAAGTTATATGAAGATATAAAAAGAATGGAAAAACCAGATGAAACATGATCCTGGCTTCATGGAAAAAATAAACATGGATTTAGAGGCTCGGCGTATAGCCTGTAAAATGCTCTGCGTCGATGAGATGGCAGACAAGGATGAGCTTAAAAAAGCATACAGGAAAAAGGCAATGGAGTTTCATCCCGACAAACATTCTGATGATTCTGACGCAAATAAGAAATTTGCACTTGTCAAATGCGCATACGAATTATTAGCGGAAGACAAGCCCTGTCCGGCGATTCTGAAAGAAATCAACAGTTGGCCGGGTGTTCCTTCTGAAAATAATAAATACAGGCTTGATAATCCATGGGGACATTTTTTGTGGTGGCGTGAAAGGTTTTTTGAGTGAAAGCCGGAGTAGTAGGTATGGAAAAATATTTACAGTCATGTCAATCTGAGTTTTGGAAAGCAGTCTTCAGGGAAGAATTGAATTACCTTTTGAATAATTTGAAAGGTACAAAGGATATTCTAAGTATTGGTTGCGGTCCGGCCATTATAGAAACAGGTTTGGCTAAATATGGTTTTAATGTTACCGGTCTTGATATTTCACGCGAAGCTCTTAATCAGGCACCGGACAATATAAGAAAAGTTACAGGCTCAGCTGAGAAAACAGATTTTCCTGATTGCAGTTTTGATGCTGTGATTTATGTGGTTTCCTTACAATTTATTGAAAAATACAAAGAAGCTGTTAAAGAAACTTCACGTATTCTAAAACCCATCGGCAAAATTCTGGCATTGCTCCTTAATCCGGAGTCTGAATTTTTCAAAGAAAAGACGAAAAATCCTGATTCTTATATAAATAAAATCA
>CAYSHS010000353.1:0-3395 GCA_964430845.1 uncultured Pirellulales bacterium
TAAATCTTTATCGTTCATTTGCTTAAAACCTCCTTGATTGCCTCGACAACATCGTCCACGTCATCGAATGTCATTTCCGGAAAAAGCGGAAGAGAGCAAATCCTCTCGGAATTCCACTCGGTATTCGGTAACATCCCGCGTTTCATTCCCATTGATTCGCGGTAATATTTCTGAAGATGTGCCGCTCGAAAATGAAGTCCGGTTCCTATGTTTCTCTTTTTCAGCTCCTGCATAAATTCGTCCCTGCTCATTTTTGCCTTGTCTATATCCAGGCGCACGATAAATAAATGCCATGAGTGTTTTATTGAATATGATGGGTCCCGAAGGGGGATAATCTCCTCAATCTCATCGAGGCTCTCACGGTATCTCATAGCCAGCTCTGTCCTGCGTCTGTTGAATTTATCTACTCGTGACAATTGACTTGTTCCCAGTACTGCCGCCATATCAGTCATATTATATTTATATCCAGGCTCAAGAACTTCCGCCTGAGGTGACCTTCCCTGTGTTTGGCGGTCGTAAGCATCCACGCCGAGACCGTGAAATTTCAGGCGTCTTATGCAGTCAGCTAATTCGATATCATCTGAACAGAACATGCCTCCTTCGCCTGTAGTGATGTTCTTAATAGGATGAAAAGAGAAAATCGAAGTTCCGATGCGGCCTATTCGTTCGCCTTTATATTCTGTTCCAAGAGCATGGGCGGCATCCTCGATAAGAAAAATATTATTTTTTTCAGCAAGTTCCCGGATCGGTTCCATATCCACAGCCGCTCCGGCAAAATGTACAGGAACGATAAGCTGTGTTGCCTCTGTTATACATGCTTCGATAGATTCAGGGGTTACCATCAATGTATCGCGGTCTATATCTGCAAAAACGGGTTCTGCTCCGGCGAGAACTGTCAAGTTCACAGTCGAAACCCACGTCATCGATGGAGTAATAACTTCATCGCCTGCTCCTATATCGAAGGCTTTAAGAGCCAGGTGCATCCCGGCAGTCGCTGAAGTCAGTGCAACCGCTCCGTTACAGCCTATATAGTCGCAGAAGGCCTGCTCGAACATGGCGGTTTTTGCACCGGTTGTGAGCCAGCCTGAACGAAGTACTTCGTTTACTGCATTTATATCGTCTTCGCTGATTGACGGCCTGGAAAATGGTAGAAAATCATTCCGCATAGTTTGCATCCCTTTCTTCAGTCACAATCTGCTTGTTATCCGGATTTATTATCCATGCCTTGAATTTGTTCTGATATATCATATGCGGGGTTTCCCATGCCCTGTTTTCTTCTGTATAAGCAGGATTCTCAGGCAGCATTGACGCTACTGTTTCGGTTATACGCCTTCCCTGCGTAATTATTATACCAGGCTTATCGTTATCAAGGAACTTTTGCAGCTCCTTTTCATCATCCAGCATTGTAACCGGAAGGTCCCAATTCATATAAAAGAGCTGTTTGTCCGGTTTCATTTTCCAGAACGCCACGCGTTCATGTGCGAAAGATTGAGCAAGCGTTTTCATCTGCAAAGCGAAAGGCTGCTCTGTTCTGGTCATATCTAAAATATTATATTGCCATGCGAAAAAACCGCCTAATAAAATGCCTGCCATCATAATTTGCACCCATATAGGCTGGAGCCGGCTCGTAGCATGGGCATCTTGCCCATGCATTCGCGGGCTGGACTTCGGAGAGCTCGGTCGAATTGAAGCCCGCGATACATATCGAGCGATAATCAATGGCAGCAGGGCGGCTGCGCCGATAATCAGTAATGACCAGCCAAGCAAGCCGGGCAATTCCCAATTATACTTATAGATGAGAATCAATGTAACTAAAGGACCAAAAATCATTTCAAGGATTGCTATTACCAGTAAAGTATATTTCTGGTTCTTTAAATCCTGCATGAGGTTTTTTACGAAAATATCGCTTTTTGTGAGGTAAATTGCGATTAAAAGCATGCAAAAGGGTAGGATGGGCAGGATATAATAATTGCGGCGAGAACCTGAAATTGTAAAGAAAACAAATATTAATACAATCGAAGTAGTAAGCCAACGTGTGTTATAACCAAGCTTTTTCCAACTCTTTATAGAACCTATGATAGCTCCGAAAAAAAACGGTATCCAGGGCGCAGTAAGAAGCGGAACAACTCCTAAGTACAGATATACAGGACCCTTATGATCATAAGGTTTGTAATAACGAGTAATATTTTCCTGAAAAACTTTTATCAATCCATTTTCCTGATAACCAGCCGGATTTGTTATGTATGCATATATAAATGGTGCAAGATATACCGCTGCGCCTATTGCCAAAGCACATAAGTGTGAAAGACGGAATAGATATTTCCATCTCTTATCTCTAAGCAAATCAGGTAATATTACCAATACAGGCACAACAAATGCGGTTAGACCCTTCATTTGAGCGCCGACAAACATAATCAGGTAAAAAACAACAAATGATATAAAACCGGGTTTTTCCCTGCGAATCCAGTACCATGTTACTGCAAGAACTATCGCTGCAAGGTTCTCGGTTTCGGCGCTGGCGATACGTGAATACATTAGAAATCCATAGCTGGTCAGTAAAAGCCCTCCCGCCAGCCTGCCGACCTTACGTGACCATAAGCGTGTACCCAGGTACATAGTACAGACCAGTGCGATTAAAGCCGCAATAACACTTGGTAAGCGCACGATAAACTCATTCAGCCTGTTTGTCACAGTAGCTAAAGCCGCGATTACCCAATAAGTAACAAGCGGCTTGTCGAAGTAAGGCTCACCACCGATTGTTGGATGGAAGAAATCTCTGCTAAGGAGCATCTCACGTGTTATTTCTGCCCAGCGTCCCTCGGAAGACCATAAAGTTCGTGAACCCAGCCCCCAGAGCAATAGGAATGCCGCTCCTGCAAGAAGAAGGAACTCTATCCAAAAACTATTTGTTCCATCCTTTGACTTTAGCTCAAAACTTGCTGTAGCCTGGTTATTGTTATTCATATTTTGCTGCTGAATTCTGCTTTTTCATTTTTAATTGAATTTTTGCAAAACTCTTATTTAAATAATAAAACATCTGTACTTAGAAGCTCAATTTAGGATAGCGCGAAAACAATTATAGCGTGTAGTTTATATATGTAAATATAAATCTTACCGGCATTTGTAATATTCAACAGGGTTATTTCACCGGAATTATACTCTTAAAACCTTAAAACAAACTGAAGACTTTTAGAAAAATTTATTTTTGTGATAATCGTATGCAAACTATCGTGCCGCTTTTGTGATTTGAAGTAATTGAGATGTCGCCATTGTGACGATGTGCGATCTCCATGGCTATTGATAATCCCAGTCCTGCTCCACCTGTGTTTTTTGAGCGGGATTGGTCCACCCGATAGAATCGTTCAAATACATGAGGAAGACTTTCAGGCGGAATC
>CAYSHS010000353.1:3405-3876 GCA_964430845.1 uncultured Pirellulales bacterium
CCTCCGCCTTCATCGTGAATATTTACGCTGATAAAACCGCCTGAATCATGTTTGAGCGATATGCGAATAGTTCCATTGCCAGGCCCATATTTAACTGCATTATCAAGAACGTTGCTGAATAGATGGATTAATTCATCTATATTCCCATGCACAATCGTATCAGGCAAGGCTTCGAGAACAATCCGTCCACCCGGGAGCTCCATCTTTTTCCCAAAGGTTTCAGCAAGCTCTCTGAGCAGAACATCTATCTGCACTTCTCCGTTGGTATCATCCGGTACAACTTCGTCCAATCGCGCTAATATGAGCATCTGACGGACAATTTTTTCCATTCTTTCAATATCCTCTAATGTATCATTTATCGCTGCTTTGTATTGTTCCCGCTCGCCCTGGAGCATTTGAGCTGTCTGCAGAGTGCTTTTTGCCAGGCTCAACGGGGTTCGCAGCTCATGTGCGGCATCGGAAGTAAATTGT
>CAYSHS010000354.1:0-3876 GCA_964430845.1 uncultured Pirellulales bacterium
GTTTTTTTCTGCAGACTCGGTAATCTTCTCAAGCCTCGTTTTAATAAACTCCTCTTCACGCTTCTCATCATGGAATTGATCGAACATTTCCTTCGGTTTCTTGGTATACTCGTTTGCGAACTTAAGGGCTTCCTTACCTAAATGTTTGCCCCTGCCGGGAAGAATCAACCGGATAACCCGGTACGCCGAAAAAAGAACGGCGATGAGCAGCACAGCATGCATCCACGACATGTACTTATTCCCTGCCATCCAATCGAAAAAACCAGGAGCGACAGCTCTGATCGAGAAATACGTTATCACGAGAGCAATAGAACCCGAACTCGCCACATCCATTCCCGCAGTCTTAATTCCCATATATATCATGAATCCAACGAAGAAAATGAACAGGGCTGCCGCCAGCGGTCCGAATGACCGGAGATTGAAACCGAGCGTCCGCTCGCTAATGGTAAGGCCAATCGCGAGCACCATCCCGACAGCGGAAACAACCGCCTTACCACCTTTTCCTTCGAATCGTTTGCCGAGCGTTGCCTGCGAGATCCCCACGAACATGATCGCGTAAATAATGAAATCGATAATCGAGGAGTACTGGTCGTACGTCCGCGAGAAATCAACGCCATCAAACGGCGAAAACAAATCATCAACAACAGAGGCGCTGACTGGCGCAACTAACAGTAATAATCCTAAAACAATTAGTACCCATTTCATTTTGAATTTCATAAAGCATCACCACTAAAACTGGTGATTCCGGGATATAAAAAGGTGTCGATTGTGAAAAACAATCAGTGACAGACGAGCTATAGGCAGCAGGACAAAATACTGAAAATCGGAAAAATAACACTCTAAACTTGCTCTTAAAAAGCTCTTTTCTTACATTTATGACAGTTTTTGTGTATTATCACATCATTCATTAGTTTTTGATTAATCAATAAACTCAAATTCTCAAAATATATTTTTCAAACAGTTCTTTGTTACGTAAATATATTTATATATTACACGTAAATCGTGTTATTATCCAAGAGCGGGATTTTTTTCTGGTACGTAGTAAGCAATAAATGAACAGCTCACATCTGTTTTCAATTTCGCACTGACGTGTAAAACTCAGGTATCTCTACTGAAACAGTATTTTGCCATTATGATCTCTATTTAGTCAAATCACTTTTAGGCAGCCTAAAAAAATGTAATCAGCGAAGAAAGAACATATCCGTATGACGCAAAATAAACCCGAGAATTACTACATTTTATAAAAAGCATTTATACTCTCAGGAATCTAAAAAACACTTTAAATCGCGTAAATTGCGCTAAAAACAGTAATCACGTGATAATAACTCATAATACAATTAATAACAATAAAATGAGCTTTATCTCATTCAATTTAATTTCGTAATTTATTATAACATAAAAAGACAACAAACTTGAGAAATGAAAAGTATATGATCATCGATCAATTTTCACGACTTTCAATAATTGAGCTCGTTGAAAGAGTCGCAAAACATTCTGATAGTGAGGCGCTCAACCATTTTCTTACTAAAAGGAAACTGCTTTGGTATGAAGGTGAACGCTGTATATTGTATAATTATCTGTCGAAACTCAGGCAGAATGATTTCAGACCATATATTTTTTTCACGAAAGATGAGAAAAAACTTGAGGAGAAACTTGATATAGTATATGACCATACCATAAAAAAATTCTCACAGTTGAAGCCGGAACAAACGGGAAAACAAGATAACGGGGGGCCATACTGTAACAATCAATACCGTGAATTCTATGAACTGTATTACTTACAGCGTGAAGTACCGGAAAAATGGCTTGCGTTGGAAAGTGAAGAATTTGCAGAAAAGATATTTTTTAAACTGATAAAAAAACATCTCATGTTTTCATGGCGTGAAGCATGTAGAATTGCCGATCAGTTTAATAAACGCTATCGATGGGAACTTCCAACAGGAACATTAGAACTGAAACGTCCCCATTGGCTTAAAGGGAATGATTTCAGAAAATGGCTTGAAACGCATATTGATAATCCAGATCCTCAGCGTGATGGTGAAAAAGACCGCATACAGGAACAGGTTTTCAAAGAACTCGAGTCAACTTCAGTATTCAGTTATGATGAGATCGAATATGATATGCTTGCCGGGTCATATAATCCTGATCCTATTCATGAAATGGAGTTATCTTATTTCAGGAAAAATTTTTACCAGTTTATAGCTGATGAAAAAGCTAATAATAGTAATAACCTCCGGCCCGCAATACGCCGATTAGGGTCAAAGAAAATCAGAGAATTAGTATTTACCGTTCTTGACAATTTTACTAATGAAGATTATAGAGATACAATAACTGCACAGAAATACGGATTATCCAAATCAACATTTCATCGATTTGCTGGAAGTAAATGGTTAGAAAATAAAAGCGATAATGATGGCAGAATTCAAGTTCCCGATTTATGGAATAACATAGCGAAAGTCATCAATTCAAATCCACGATTTGTGGATGTTGTGACTTCATTCGGGAAAATGGATATTATTGAAAAAACGTAACTTCCCCATAGAGAGATAACGAAATGAAAGCAAAATATTTACTCTATTTTATCCCTATTCTGGCGAAGGCATTTGAAAGGCCGGATTCAGAAACAGCATTCAAAGAAGCAATTGATGAAATTCAACGCCTCGGCAAATTACCGGAGTACGAAGAAGGATATGAGCAGTTTAAAAGCTTCATGAAAGCAGGTATTAAAGATAGTAAAGACGAGCCGGGGAAACTATCAGCGTTAAAAGAAACTGTACTGGAAAGAATAATTACAGCACTTGCAACAGATACGTTTATCGGATCAGAAGAGGTAAGAATTGAGCTTTTGAAACAAATACAGGACAATCCAGAGCTAAAGCAGCAGTACGAAAAAACTGTATTGGAATTATTTCCTCCACAGGAAGAATACCACCCTCCAGCGTTTGAATTATATAAAAATGATTCGTTGATCCCCGCACATTCAATAACGGAAGCAACAAAAGAAATTGTTTATACCAACATTGACGCTGGAAACTATACACTCAAACTGTCAAATGGTCGATTACTATGGGAAGGTAATGTTAATAGAAATCACATAATGTGGGAACATGCATTCCCGGGAAAAGCTTTACCGATGGCGGCAGATACCGGAGAAACAGAGATAGAACCAACAATGGTTACCGCAATACTTAATGGAGAAACCACAATAAAAATATATGCCGGCCCCGAAACCGGAAGAATAGTGATCACCAGAAATGAATGAGACTGAAAAATCGAAACATTCAGCTCCTGTAGACACAATCGGACGCTGTAAAACCGTTTGGGTCTTTCCCGATGGCCAAGGGATAATAACCGCAATTATTGTCCGAAAAATCACCGTGGAATCTTCAGACCGATTGGTTTTTTCAGGAAATGTTACCTTCAGTGACGATATAAAAGATCATATTCAAAACGCGATACTTCCAATATCTGATGATATTGTACAATCATTAGATATTCCTCAGTGTTCTTTTGATCTCTCAGCGGTCAATATTAGTGCCGCATCATCAATGGATCAAGGGGTGGCATTATCAGGCTTTTCACTGGACATCACGGTATTTCTGGCAATGTTATCTGCAGCGCTCAAGCTCCCTCTACGTCAGGACATTGTTTACACCGGCCATATCGCATCACCTGATGGAGACATCGCTATCGTAAAAAACATTCCGGAAAAAGCACAGGTTGCCGTTCGAGATAAAAGCATAACGACGTTTGTGTATCCTGACCTTGACAATGACATATCGTTACAATCCCTCAAACCGGAATATTATGATATAATTGATGCTGAAATGAGAGGTTATCGCGGAAAAATGACACTCATTACAGTTAAAAACATAG
>CAYSHS010000355.1:0-3868 GCA_964430845.1 uncultured Pirellulales bacterium
ATTGCGATATATCCAATAACTCCCAGCTCAGGTATGGGAGAAATCGCGGATGCCAGGTCCGCAAATGGTGAGACAAATATTTGGGGAACTATCCCCTCTGTTACTGAAATGCAGTCCGAAGGCGGAGCCGCTGCGGCGGTACACGGTGCTCTTGCGGCCGGTGCATTGACAACAACTTTTACGGCATCACAGGGTCTTTTGCTGATGATTCCAAGCATGTATAAAATCGCAGGTGAGCTTCTGCCTACCGTGTTTCATATTACCGCTCGCTCGTTAGCATGTCAGGCTTTATCAATTTTTGGCGACCATTCAGACGTGATGACCTGCCGTGAGACGGGTTTCGCACAGATTGCTTCAGCTAATATACAGGAAGTTATGGATATGGCGCTTATCGCGCAGCAGGCGGCGCTTGCATCGAGTTTGCCTTTCCTGCATTTCTTCGATGGTTTCAGAACCAGCCATGAAGTTCAGAAAGTCGAAGAATTGACAATGGATGATATGAAAGCAATGATAGATGACGAATTAGTTGCCAGGCATAAAGCACGCGGATTATGTCCCGACAGACCTGTGATGAGCGGTACTGCTCAGAACCCGGATGTGTACTTCCAGGGAAGGGAAACTGTTAATAAATACTATCTTGCCTTGCCGAAAATCGTACAGGAAACAATGGACAAATTTGCAAAGATAGTCGGAAGACAATATCACCTGTTCGATTATGTTGGCGCACCGGATGCTGAAAAGGTTATTGTCATAATGGCTTCGGCGGCTGATACTACGCATGAGACAGTAGAATACCTTAATAAAAAAGGACAGAAAGTCGGAGTCGTTAAAGTCAGACTGTTCTTACCTTTCGATACCGAAGCTTTCATAGCGTCTATGCCGAAAACCGTGAAGAAGATTGCTGTTTTGGACAGAACTAAAGAACCTGGTTCTATTGGAGAGCCTTTGTATTTGAATGTCAGGACAGCGGTTGGCGAGGCAATGGGTAAAGGCGAAGCGCCGTTTGATGATTACCCTGTCATTGTCGGAGGTCGATACGGACTTGGCTCTAAAGATTTTACCCCCGCGATGGTTAAAGCGGTATTTGACAACCTTGATGCGAAAAAACCGAAATATGAATTTACAGTAGGTATCATTGAAGACGTAACAAATACAAGCCTTGAAGTTGACGAATCGTTCGATGTTTCAGACGAAGGATTTCATTCGGGATTATTTTATGGTCTCGGCTCTGATGGAACAGTAGGAGCCAACAGGAACTCGATAAAGATTATCGGCGAGCAGACGGACAATTTCGCCCAGGCTTATTTCGTATATGATTCCAAGAAAGCCGGTGCTGTAACTGTATCTCACCTGAGATTCGGCAAGAAAGAAATCCGAAGGCCGTACCTTGTGAGCAAGGCTGATTTTATAGCCTGCCATAATCCTGCATTTCTTGAGCAGTTCGATATGCTAAGCCCTGCCAAGGAAGGTGCAACATTTCTCTTAACAAGCATGCATGGACCGGATGAAGTTTGGGATACACTGCCGCAGAAGGTTCAAAATCAGATTATCGACAAGAAGCTGAAATTTTATGTTATCGATGCGATTGATATTGCACAGGAGCTTGGACTTGGCGCCAGAATCAACGTAATTATGCAGACTGCGTTTTTCAAAATCAGTAATGTAATAAATATCGATACAGCAGTTAATGCAATTAAGGATGCCATTAAGAAAACTTACGGCAAAAAAGGACAGAAAGTTGTCGATATGAACAACGCGGCTGTGGATGCGGCACTCGACAAAATTTACCAGGTGAAAGTTCCGGCAAAAGCAACCAGCAAGATAAAAATGCGCCAAATGGTTCCGGATGATGCACCGGACTTCGTGAAAGATGTTACTGCCGAGCTTATGGCGTTCCATGGTGACCGGTTGCCGGTCAGCAAGATGCCTGATGACGGGAAATTCCCGACCGGCACTACAAAATACGAAAAACGCAACATCGCGGTAAATATTCCTGTCTGGGAGCCTGAAGTTTGCATACAATGCGGCACATGCTCATTTGTATGTCCCCATGGGACTATAAGAATTAAGGCATTTGACCCGAAATATGCCGATAGTGCACCGGAAACGTTCAAGAGCATAGATGCCAAGGGCAAGGATTTTACGGGAATGAAATTTACAGTACAGGTAGCACCGGAAGATTGCACAGGCTGCGGTGCATGTGTGCAGGTATGTCCGGCACAGGAAAAGGACGCAGAAAAACAGCCGACAGGACGAAAAGCAATAAATATGTCACTGCAGGAACCTTTGAGAGACCATGAACGCGAGAATTACGATTATTTCCTGTCGATTCCAAATACTGAACCGAAACTTTTCAAGACAGCGTCTGTCAAGGGAAGTCAGCTTATCCAGCCTTTGTTCGAGTATTCAGGTGCCTGTGCAGGCTGCGGCGAAACACCTTATGTAAAGCTGCTCTCGCAACTGTTCGGTGACAGGCTTTATGTCGGAAACGCAACGGGATGCTCGTCAATTTATGGTGGTAATCTTCCGACAACGCCTTATACAAAACGTGAAGATGGAAGGGGGCCTACATGGAGCAACAGCTTGTTCGAGGACGCGGCAGAGTTCTCGATGGGTATGCGATTGACTGTCGATAAATTCAAAGAAAGAGCTTTAATGCTGCTTGGAAAAGTTGCCGAGCAGGGTTGTGTCGATAAGAAATTAGCTGAAAAGATTCATGAAGCTGCTTTAGCCGACGATCCAGCGCAAGAAGCAATCGAGCAGCAGAGAGCTGATATTGCAGAGCTGAAAAAGCAGTGCAAAAAGAGCGATTGTGCCGAATGCAGATTCATGCTTGGATTGGCGGATTATCTCGTTCACAAATCGGTCTGGGCAATGGGTGGTGACGGCTGGGCTTATGATATTGGTTACGGCGGACTCGACCATGTTTTAGCAAGCGGTGCAAATATCAATATTCTTGTTCTTGATACGGAAGTGTATTCGAACACGGGTGGTCAAATGTCAAAATCAACTCCGAGAGCGGCGGTTGCCAAATTCGCAGCGGGCGGTAAGCCGGGACCGAAGAAAGATATGGGATTGCTTGCGATGACTTACGGAAATATTTATGTCGCGAAAGTTGCGATGGGCGCCAATACGAACCAGACTGTTAAGGCATTCGTGGAAGCTGAAAGCTACCCGGGACCGTCACTGATAATTGCCTACGCTCACTGCATCGCACATGGTTTCGATATGACTTACGGCTATAATGAGCAAAAGAAAGCTGTTGCCTGCGGTCACTGGCCATTATTCAGGTTCGACCCAAGACTCACAGAGCAGGGCAAGAATCCTCTGCAGCTTGATTCCAAGACACCTACCGGTGATTTCGAGGAATATGCCTACGGGGAAAATCGTTATCGTTCGCTCAAACAGTCAAAGCCCGAAGTAGCGGCCAGGCTGATTAAGTTAGCGAAAAACGATGCGGCAAGGAGATATACGTTAATGGAGCAGCTCTCACAATTGAAATGCGATGAATAATTGTTTTGGAGGTACGGGAAAATGAATTATCGGTGCACTCGCCGTGCTCGCGCACTGTCGCGGCAGGTGAAAATCGTTTGTACATTGTTTACTTTCATTGTGCTTACCGGGTGCCAAAAGTCTGTCAAACATGAAAACCTGGCGATTGATCCTATGGCTCAGAAGGTGTCTGTGCCGCCCCAATTTGCTTACGCCTCAATCGATAAAGCAGGAGGCCTGGAAGCATGGGGCAGGGTAAGAGAGATTCAGCTTGACTGCATTGTAGCTGTTTATGATAAAGATGCAGGATATTACCTTACAGAGCAGAAGTATGAAATCTTTCCCTGGTCGGATTCCATTGTTATTTCTGGTAAAG
>CAYSHS010000356.1:0-3864 GCA_964430845.1 uncultured Pirellulales bacterium
ATCTTTATTAAGTGCCGTCCGTAATTTAAGTTTCTGTCATTCATAGAACAAATAAACTAAAATCACATATCTATCTTTTAAATTCTACAAATCTCTGTATAATGCCTCGTAATTCCGAACCATCCTCGCCATTGAATAATCTTGCTGAACAAACTTGGATGCATTATCAGAAAATTGTTTTATTTCACTTCTATGCCGGAAAGCATAATCTATAGCTTCTGCTAAAGAGTCACTATCTTTTGGTCTGGCAAGAATTCCAGTATTATCAGAAATAACGATTTCGTTATTTCCCGTTACATCTGTTGCTACAACCGGTACTCCGGCGGCAAATGCTTCAAGGATCGCCGTAGGAAGGCCTTCCCATAAAGAAGAAGATACATATAAATCAATCTTATCGAAAAACGATGGGACATCATGTATCTCTCCGAGAAATATTATTTTATCATCCATCCCAAATTCCTTAACCATCTTCTTGAGCATCACTTCTCGCTGGAGTTCTTCCTCCTGTACGCCCCCGGCAATTAAACAAACTATAGATGGATAGTATTTCTTAAGAATTACGAGGGCGGGAATCAAAAATTCTAAACCTTTTTGTATGCATATTTTCGAAAGGGTTCCAATAACGTATCCCTTTTGTTCTCTTCCTTGAGTATTATACTTTTCTATATCTATCCCATTTGGAATTAGAACAGCTTTATCTTCAGTTAAAACACCTGCTTTTATTGCCTGCATTTTCTCACCATTAGAAACACAAATCACTTTATCTGTAAATCTCAGCAAGAATTTCTCCATTATCAAATAAACGATTCTTTTAAGGCGGGAATAATGCTTATAATTAAACCCATGGTAGGCATATAAAACTTTTATATTAATTCCTATAGACGCCAACCGTGCATAAAGACCAACTCCTCTGCCCCTTGCGTGAACCGCATCGAAATTCTTTTGCTTAAATAAGTTTCTTAATTTGAATATAGTCTTAGGGTAAAAGCCCCTTATCTTTACATCATGGACTTCGATAATCTCACTAAACATTTGAAAATACACACCGTCCTGTGGAGCCGCCAGCTCGATATGAAACCGTTCTCTATCAATTTGTTTAATAAGATTTAATAAATTAACCGGTACTCCTCCCGATTTACATGAGGAAATCAAGAAAAGTAACTTAATTTTATCTTGAGAATTCAATGAGTAGTTTTCTTTTATGATGTTGATTAAGTCAGATTCGTTTGTATCGAAGATTTGATATGGTATAAACAAATACCAAAAACGAGATAAAAAGTCGGAGCAATAAAATCGGTTTGTATGCTATTGCCACCTACCCAACAAGCAATGAAAAGTCCCGGGATAGCTAAATGATAGCCGTATAAAACAGCTTTATAAAAGTTCTTAACTCCAAACGGCTTGCTATAGATATATGAATATCTCCAAAGATAGTAGAAAAAAAGCAATATAAATAATAATCCCAAAATCCCCGATTCGAATAAGGTGTCAAGAAAAACACTCTCCAATGTTCCAAATCCAAGTATATGATTCAGGGTTCCGTACCCTGTGCCAAAAAAGATATTTATCGGATTAGCCATGATGTAATTTAAACCTATAGTCCAATACGAAACTCTTGTAATATCAGATAATCCCCTATTTGATAGCTTTGCTAAAGTGCCGAATTGAAATAAGGAATTGATTATATTTGTAAAGAAGGCCAAAAACACGATGGTAATAACACAAAAAAATGCAAATTCAAATATCCTTTTTCTGGACAAATTAAACATTAAAAAATAAATCAAACCAATCACTAATACCAAAAAACCCGATCTTGAATATGTCAAAAAGGTTCCTATAAAAAGACCAAAGGAAATAATAAGGTACTTGCGCTCTTTCATATAGAAATATAAAGAAAGAAAAATCAAGAATAGTATAGAAATATATACGCCCATTTGAACGGAGGTATGACCAATTTCAACCATACCGCCAGAAGTCCAAACATGACCAGTCAGGCCTATTAATCTATATTCCTGCGAATAACTACCAATTAAATATATAAGCGATACCGGATTAAAAGCAGTATGAAAAAGGGTATAGGTACCGGCTATAGCTACAAACAGCACATTGAGGAACAATATATTTTTCAATTGAGATTCGGTAAAAAAAGGACCTAAATAGGATGCTACCGGTATTAAGAAAATAAACGAAGAGTACTTAATGAGTACCAGCAGGCTTCTCATATCAATCGAGCCGATAAAATACCATCCCATGGCCCATGAAAAAAAAGAAAAGAGAATGTAATATAAATAACTTCTTTCTATTGATGAAAATCTGAATTTTCCTGAAAGCAGGAGATAAAGAGACAAACCCATACATATCACTTCAAAAATATACACACCAGAGAGTTCATAACCGATACTGATTTTTGGCATAAAGATAGTAGTAGCCGCGTAAAGAAAATAAATGTACGAAATATATTTATTAATATCAATTGTTCTCATATAGAACACCGATTTTCATTTAGTAACTGTACATATTTAGAAACAATTTTGGCCACATCAAAATCTCCAGCTCTTTGCAATCCAACTCTTGAGTAATGTTCGGATCTTTCCTTATCTGTTAATATCTGTATGACAGCATCAGCCAAAACATCTTCTTCTTTTGTTAAGGGGACATCGATCTTACGTAATATTCCATCGCATACGGGTGATAAGATACCATACTCAGCATATTCAACATCATCGATATGATTTTTGTTCCCGCTATGCGGCGCAAGGATTTCTCTCGGTCCACAAAAACAATCTGTAGAAATTACCGGTAAACCGCAGGCCATAGCTTCAACCAAAACATTGCCAAAACCCTCAGATAATGAACTCAACACAAACACTTTTGCACGGGCAAGAAATTTGAAAGGATTCTGCTGCCAGCCTAAGAAAACAATATCACTATCAAGATGCAACTGACGTACATATTTTTTAAGATGTGTCTCTAATTGCCCTATACCTATGATTGCAAGTTTACACGAATGGTGCCTGCGCACTTTGGAAAACGCCCGAAGTAAATGCTCATATCCTTTTTCTTCGCTTAATCGACCCATAGTAATTACAACGGGCATACTCTCGAAAATAGATTCGTGAACTTGTTCCCTCGAAAGGATGTTTACTTTTTGTATATTAACAGGATTATGTATTACCCATATCTTATCTTTATCCAGTCGATACCGCTCAATCAGGTCCTTTTTCAAACCATCAGAAACAACTACAACTTTTGCTTTTTTGTAAAGAACAGGAATCAACTTCTTAAGAATCCAACCTGAAATGCTATTATGTTTTTTGTTTACATCTTCATGAACGGTTAATACAGGTTCTTTCGAAACCAGCGCATTTATCACATTGGCTTCACCCATAAAACTTATTACAAAGTCAGGTTTTTCTTTTTTCAGAATTCTTCTCAAACGAATAATCCGTTCAAAGAATTTGTAAGCTCTTACGAAAATAGATAATGAAGTAGTTGGAGATTCCAGACTGCAAAGCTGCCCCTTGATGGGATACGCAATTTTCTTTTCATAAACCACAACAATCTGTTCGTAATCATCAGGGAAATTGCAGGATAATTCAGAAAGCACCCTCTCCGCTCCTCCTTCGGATAAATGAGCAATAAGAAATAAGACTTTCTTTTTCTTATTCAATTCCATCCCTGTTTAGATACACTTTTCAATTTTTTCCAATGACAATTTCTTAACCAAATGTATATTTTCCCTGAAGCTCTATCCAACATACAACAATTACCAAGGAAATGCATTAAGGTAACAATAAACAAACGCAGAAAACGCTTTCTGTATAATTTAGCTCTCAGACAATACCACAAAAGAGACACTTTCAT
>CAYSHS010000357.1:0-3831 GCA_964430845.1 uncultured Pirellulales bacterium
AAATGCAATCAGGTATGTTCAAAATAATATCGAGAATTTCTCACAGGAAAAGCCAAAGGTATTTACAACAAGTGATAAATATGTGCGCTTTATGATGGCGCCGCCAGGGACATCTTTTGCAGTTGACCAGTCAAATCGAAGCTCACCACAGCAGGCCGCTAACAATTCATTCGCCTGTCTGTGTTAAATTTCTTCCGATTTAGCAGGAACTGGGAAGGGAAAGATTTTTAATCCGGGCTGTCGTTTTTCCTGATCCACCTGAACCTGAACACGTCACGAATTTTTTCGGTGAAACGAACTCCGAGCCTTTGTGTGCTGGTATTAAAGTCGTCTTTTTTCAAATCTTCGGTAGTATGCTCGATATGCCCGGAGCCGAATAAAGACAATAATCCTGAAGCAATGAAGTTCAGAAAAGATTTTCTGGCTCTTGGACTCATAATTATCAAAAAAATAATCCGTTACTGTAGTTTTTTCTCCAGGGCTTCGATTTTTTCTTTTAATTGCTCATTTTCGGCTTTTTGCCCTTTAATCGCATTGACCACAGCCCATATAATCGGTTCATTATTCACAGTCAAACAGCGACCTCTTTTTTCATCCTTAATTGAAAAAGTGTATTTCCTGCTTGTATATTTGTCAATCACAATCCGGATAATGATTGGGAAGGTCATAACAATCTTTAAAACACCTTGATTTAAACAAAACTTTAATGTATTATCCTGTAAATGATTAGAAGCAAGAAAAGATATTTTAACAGATTAAAGTGAAAGTAATTTATCTTATGGCTCTGCAAATAGTCTCAGTGTGCCAGCGATTTAAGAAACAAGAGGTTTTACATAGTGTTTCACTCAAAATAGAGAGGGGAGATTGTTATGGTTTACTGGGACATAACGGCGCAGGTAAAACAACCATTCTTCGTACGGCTTTAGGTCTTATGAAACCTGTCTCCGGCTCTGTTATAGTCGATAACTTCAACGTTCATGCTTTTCCAAGAGAGGCTCATGCACGAATGGGGGGATTAATTGAATACCCCTGCTTTAATGAAACCTGGAATGGACTGAAAAACCTGTGCGTTTTTGCTCGCTTACAGGGATTTGACCACCAACAATCCATTGCTGAATCGACACGTGTTATAAAACTGGTCGGACTCGTAACAAATAATGGAATGATAGAAGGTAAAAAAGTACGGGAATACTCCCAGGGAATGAAACAGCGATTGGGTATAGCGCAAGCACTTCTTGGTAATCCAGCATATATTTTGCTTGATGAACCCATGAACGGCCTTGACCCTCAGGCTATTGCTGATATGCGTTCACTGATTAGACGCTTAACAAAAGAAGAAAATATAGCAATTGTAATATCAAGTCACCAGCTCGGAGAGATTTCTAACCTGTGTAATAAAATAGCCATACTTCGAGAAGGCACTCTCCTTCTTGAAGAATCGATTGATTGCTTACTTGAAACCGACAAAAAGCTTTATCGCCTGAAAGTTGCGGCAAGCCGGCCTGTTACTCACGAGCTTCTTAATAACCTGGGAATTTCCTGCCAATTTGAAGAAAACAGCAATCGTAACGAAGAATCAACTTTTCTGGTTGATCTCAAAAATATGAGACCTTCGGAGTTATCAGGTCATTTATTAAATAAAAATATCGACTTAATGGCTCTCATACCGTGTAATCCATCGTTAGAGGACGTTTACCTGAGAATTGATTCGACAGCTAAACAAAGCAGCGTATCATCGAATCCGAAAATCGATAAATTTCCTTTGCCATCTATGGGAAGACCTCACGATAAAAAAGCCCCTAAATGGGCTTTCCTGCGCGGTATCAATTACGAATTGACACGGCTCTTGAGCGGATTCAGGGTCGTTTTGCTTTTTCTTCTGCCTGCTTTGTTTGCAGGTATCTCCATATCAATTATGCACACAGAAGCGATAGCTAATGCGAAAAAAGTCGGAGAAGAAATTTTTAGCACTACACAAATGACTGCCTTTGACGGCGTAGGTAAAGGATTGGAAACAGGACTGCCGATACTTATGGTTTTAATTACATGTTTGGCCAGTCAATCCATAGCCGGAGAATATTCAAAGGGTACACTTAGATATCTGCTCCTGAGACCGATTAACCGTATGCAGATTTCTCTCTCGAAATTAAGCAGCCTGATTTTAATCTGTATGGTTAGTTACATTTTACTGGTTGTTTCCATTCTTTGCATTTCATCTTATTTCTTCGATTTTAAGGACTTGTCTGAAATCCTTCCTAATGGGAAATTGTTTCCCCTGGTAAAAAGAGAAGATATGTTTAATTATTTATGGCCGGTTCTTTTAACTCCGATTATTCCGCTTCTTTCCTATACCGCAATAGGATTTGCGATAGGCAGCTGGGTAAAAAACAACGTAGCTGCTTTTGCGAGTACTTTGGGAGCTATTGTTTTTATTGACATTGGACGCGCAGTTATTCCCTGTGGAGATAAAACAATCGGCTGGCTGCCTTCCGCTCACCTGCCTTCTCCGTTTGGCGGTCATTCTTTTTTAACATTTTATTGTAACATGGTCCAGGGAGTCAGCAATGCTGTAAATCCCTATGCAAATTTATCTATAAAGGCGCCCCTGGTTTGGTTGGTTTTAATGATAGTACTGGCAATGATAGCACTAAATAGAAAGGCTGGTTAAAATGTCGAAACTAACATGGCTTATTATTTTTTGTGTCATATTGTCTTCGTTGGGATGCAGCTCTCTTCCGACACAAGAGGCTCCCCTCGAAAATATGGAGGTATCAAGAGCCATATTTGAAATGCCTCAGGATGAAGAACAGCGTAAAGAATTGCCCTTGGGTGTTTTTACCGGAATTGAAGCTGGCGATTCGCGACTAACATTAGAAGAACAATTAGAAGCTCCTGAAGGTGTGTCAGTTACAGGAATCGTGGAAAATTCACCCGCGGCAGCCGCAGGTATTCGGGTGGGTGATATTATCCTTGAAGCTGCAATCGATGAAAACGCTCCGACCTTGCTTCACTGGACAAGTGACTGGTTCAAACTGGAACAGGCAGCACAACCTGGTTCAGTTATACATGTGCTCTATGATCGGGCAGGCAGAGACTTCAGAACAGACATAAAACCGGTAAAACGGATTTCTCCCCCAAATCGTTTAAGTGGAAACACTTTTAGAGAAGAAAGCAAGGTAGGTATAATCGTTCGTAATGCTTCGGAAGTCGAAGCGGAAAGAGCCGGATTAACACGTGGTGAAGGAAGCGTTGTTGTCGGCCTGGCAAGAACGAGTCCGTGGAAACAAGCGGGTTTACTTTATGGTGACATTATTCTTGAAATTAATAATATTAAAATAAATAATCCACAGGAATTGTTAATTACAATAAATGGCCTGAACAAAGGAGACGATGTTGAATTAGTTGTTTTTAGAGATGACAAGAGAATTACCCTGAATACAACTGTTTCAAAAAGACATAAAGAAACGAAGGGATTTAATATTCCTTTGCTCTTTTCATATGGGAAAAAAGGAGATATTGAAAAAACTTCTGTATTACTCGATATTTTCAGTGTGAAAAAGACTCGTGTTGCATCGGAATACAGATTATTCTGGTTGATTAATTATACTATTGGCGACTCAAATCGTTTAGAAGAAATAAAGCAATGAAAAAACAATTCGCTACATATAAAATTGTGACGCTGATATTTATGTTTATATACCTTTTTGGCCCGAATGTGCATGGGCAAGCCGCATCTTCAAAAATTGTAAGCTCAATTATACAGTTACCAAAAGGTCTGTCTTTAGAAGACCAGGGATATGAAGATATAAATCAGGACGGCTTAAAAGACCT
>CAYSHS010000358.1:0-3790 GCA_964430845.1 uncultured Pirellulales bacterium
TCTTGTGCCTTCGCCGGTCGCGCCGATAGTTTCGAATCCGGTTTACCACGCAGCTCGAAAAGTACTGTTTCAGGTTTCCCTGCGTTTTGATTTTCGCCGAAGCCTGGGCAAAGCCCAGGAAAACGTCCTGGACGATGTCCTCGGCCGCAGTGACGTCATTGGTCAGGGCCACCGAGAGCTTCAACATGTCGTTTTTGTACTTTTCATAGATCCGCCGCAGGGCGTCTGTGCTGCCGCGTTTGAACTTCCAGATTAATAACCTGTCTTCTATCATCTATCGCATCGATTCAAAGAAAGTTCTTTCTTCACTTATAACAAACCGTTCCTGTTCAGTTTAGTATAATAAAAGCCGACTTTTTTGCCATATATTGAAATTTATTGCATCCAGGCGCATAAAAAAGGCCGGATTGGATTACCCGGCCTGCCTGGATATGATTCGGTTGTGAGATTACGGATGCTATTTGGGTTCGCCGGTGGACCAGATAACTTCAGTTCCGTCGCTAAGGATGTAGCGTTGTCGCTTGAATACAAACACACGTCCCCTCACTTCTTTTTCCTCAATGCCAATATACTCTTCTTTACCTGCACGCTGGAGACTGAGAAGCTCTTCCTGCTGTTCTTCGGTCAGGCTTCTCTCGCGGTCCAGTGTGTCAGGATCGCCTTCACCCATCGTTTCTTCACGTCCGTCTGAAAGTACGTACTTGAATCCGAACGACTTGGTCTGTGGTTTGCCGTTAACTTCCTTTTCGGTTACTCTCACCAACTCTCTTTCATCCTGCTGGCGGAGCAGGTCGATTTCCTCTAAGTCTTTTATTTTCTGCTCCACATCCATTACATCATTCGGACTTATCGTCATTGCAACACTTCTTGAAAGACGGACCGTGTTTCCATTTTCAGCGTCTATTGTCTCTTTTTCCAGGCTGAAATGATATACGCCGTTTCGGTCCTGGCCTTCGAAGCGGTACCGGTAAATTTTTACGCCTACGGTCGCGGCAATCGCCCCAGCGCTTAATACAATAGTAATCAGTGCGGCTATTTTCCAAAATCTGTCTCCAACGGACATTGTATGTCTCCTTTCGTTTCTACTGAGAATCTGGCGGCGCAGCTTGTGCCGATGTTGGTCGGATTCGTACTCCGGCAGATTAACGTTTCTGATATATCTGTCTATTTTCTCGATATTCTTACTCATGGTTCTGTTCCTAACTATTCCGGCAATACGCCCCAACGCACCAGGATATCCTGCAATTTGGCCAGCCCGCGGTGCAACTGGGACTTAATTGTGCCTTCTTTTTTACCGGTGATTTCACATATTTCCGCTATTGTCCTCTCTTCGAAATATCTCAAAATAATCACCGTTCGATACTTTATTCGCAGCTCCAGCAGCGCTTTGTGTACCAGCCTGTATTCTTCGAATGCCGCCGCACTGTCACCGGCCGATGGAGCGCTGCTTTCGAGCTGACAGTTCTGTTCATCCTGGCTAATGGCCGCCGCACGCTTTTGGCGTCGCCAGTACATCCGGACTTCGTTGGTTGCGATACGATAGAGCCAGGCCCGGAAGGGGATGCGTCTCCACCTATATCGCCCGATATGTCTTAAGGCCGCGAGAAAGGCGTTCGAAGTCAGGTCCTCGGTCACGGTGCTGTTAAAGGTACAGTGGTAAATGTAGCCAAAGACCGCGCTATAGTATTTGTCATAGAGCTTTTCGAGTGCTTCTTTGTCTTTTGCGGCTGCGGAGACCAGTATTTGGTCTTCGTCAATGATGCTGCCTGATGGCCGCAGCCTGCACTCTAACGCATTTTCTGTCATTCGTTCACTCCGGAGTCGGTTCTCACCTATCATAATGCATAAGTCCCGGAAAGGTTGCATTTTTTAAAAAAGTCCGCGCATAAAAAAAGCCGGGCAATGCAAGCCCGGCCTGTCTTTCGTTATATATTAATTAATTTGGTCGTCTATTTGTCCAAAGGTACGAACTCAATGTCGTCAAAGAGGTAAGTTGAACCTGGTTGAACTCCTAACATTATCGTACATAAGGCCGCACCTTCCGGGGCCACAAACGTCCCTCCATGCAACGTATAGGAAGCGGGTCTATTTTTACCGGCCCAGTCGTTATCGTAGCGAATAGTAAAACCAACATTATTAAGCCAGTCAATCGTAACCTTGTAATCCCCCGTCCCGCTGAGCAGCTTAACATAGGACTTCAGCTCATACGCCTTGCCTGCGGTGACCGGGAAGTAGGGTGAGTTTGCGGCTTCTTCACCGTCGCGGCCTTCGATTTGGCAGGCTTTCGAGCCGCTGCGGGAATCAGAGCTCACGCTTACTGAGCCTTTGAGCGGACTCCAGCCTGTAAGACCATTTTCAAATCCCAAAAAACCTTTAAAAGATTCATCTGGAAACGGATAGGTGTTCACTGATATTCCGGTGATCATCCAGCGGTTAGGTTCTGAAGCTGGATTTGTTTGTCTGATAGATAATTCAAAGAGATTGAGTTCATATAACGAACCGCCAACTTCCAACTGTAACTTACCCGAGCAAAGAAATCTTTTCTTGTCCGGGTCGGTTTCCGGCTTAGCGGGTTCAATCGAGGTTATCTTGATTTTATTTATTCCCTTAAACACCTGCTCATTTAGATAAGCGGGTCCTACTATGAATAATTGACCTAACCTGATATAATCTTTTGCAACAGCCGCTTCGAAGAACTGACGGGTAATCTCATTGGCTGCTTCCTGGTCGGTCATATCGCCTTGCAAAAGGCCGACCTCGATACCTGCCATATCGATTACTTTTGCATCTGAGGGAATTTCTCCCTCTAAGCTGAACATCACAGGATTGATTGGCTGATTGTAGTCTAATAACTCAATTGTTTCCATGAGTTGATACTGCCCGTCTTTGAACTCGAATTTGTCAATTTTTTTAACCAGTTTTGTTCCCTGGTCAACATACAATACTTTTTTCCAGTTCTCCGAAAGACTTCCCTCAGGATACGTCACGGTAATTACAATCGGCTTATCTTTTTGCACAGGTTCGCTGACATCCAGAATTACTTCTCCATGCATTTCCTGTTGATAAAGTCTTTCAACCAGGCCCTTGGGATCGACTTGAGAAACGTCCACTCCCAGGGCTACACCCAGATTTCTGTATCCGGTCAAGTGCACATTGCTTTTTGGCAGCCAGGCTTCCGACTTCCCATTGTTTTCCACGATAGTCATAGAACCCAAACCAAGATTGGGAGCCTGATATCTTATCCTGCTCATATTCCCATAACTATCACATTCAAGCCATATCTCATGCGGTTTCTGACCATATGCAGGTTCACTCATCTCCATATGCAGCGAGCTAACTGTGTTATAAGCTTCTATTGTATCCTGCAAAGCATAAGCAGCGGGAACCATACTATTATTGGTTGTATATAAAAATATCCCTGTTGCGAGTATTATCACCGCCGCAGCGGCTAATTTTGTAACTGGATTTTTCATGATTATATTCCTTATGCTGAGCGGGCCTTTGGATATCGAAGAATCGCGGCCTGCTTTTGAGGTTAACATTTCAACGGCGTCCGGGTGCTGCAGCTTCCATTGTTCGAAATCTGTCTTTGGCTTTTTTGAGCCTATTATCTCGCTCAGTACATCATCGAGCCAATTTTCGTTTTCAGGATTTTTCATAATCATCTCCCGTCAAACCGTTACTTTTCAAATACTGTGCAATCTTTCTTTTGGTGCGTATAAGCCGGCCGTTAACAGCCTGAACGGAAATTTCCAGCACTTCAGCAATCCGCTCATATGGAAGGTTGTCA
>CAYSHS010000359.1:0-3771 GCA_964430845.1 uncultured Pirellulales bacterium
AATACTTGTATCAAGCCTTAATATCTTAAAATGAAATTCAAGGGTATTTTAATAAAGTTTTGTGATATTTTCACCTTTATATTTTGTAATCCATAATTCTCCTGAATTCACGATTTAGCTATTTGAATGATCTAAATATAATAATATAATGAAAAAAATAAAGCAAATTTGTTATATAATTGCATATTTTTCATATGAGTTGAATAACATCATTCAAGCTGTGAAGGTGAGCTTCAGAAAGAGCATATCGTGCCTAAGTCGCTGGCTATTCAGCCGCGATGTGAAACGTGCGAGACTATTATTGCCATCAGTGCGCAGGGACTCTGATTATGGGCGATTTGGATATGGATGGCGAAATATCTGTTCTTGATATCGATTACATTCTGCATTGAAAATCCAATTTTAAAAAATCTGTGTTTCCATTCTCCGTAGTAAAGTAGTTTACTACTACGGAGAACGGAAGTACGAGCTGTGGCAAAAAATATCAATGATTATCTAACATACAGGCTCAACGAAATTTCCATGGAAATCGCACGGGAAATATATCAAAGCCTGAAAAATGTTTAAAAGGCGCCCCTGAAACTAAAAAAGGGACAATTTCCCAGTTGGAATTGATAAGGAAATTAGTTGACAAACAGCAGAAAAATCTTATAATATAATATATATTTCTATAAGAGATTATATTTGCAAATCTTATGGTATGCGAATTGCTCTACCAGCCGAAAACTATGATTTCACTTGTTGTATGGTGAAAATAATCAACTGGCAAATGTTGGAGATGGTGTTATTTATGGGTGCAGGGCAACATAATAGTAATGATACGAGCACAGCACACGAGCCTAAATTAAACAAATTATTCCGAGCAGCCATTAAGAACCGCGCCAGCGATTTGCACTTGAAGGTTGGACAAGTCCCGAAATTGCGTATGTTTGGACAGCTCAAGAATACTATGGGGGAAGTAATAACCGCCCAAAAAATGGAGGAGCTGGTATCCGAAATTCTCACCCCGAACCAAAAAGCGTTTTTCCTGAAGCATGGGACACTCGATTTTGCTCACGAAGTTGACTGTGAGCATCGTTTTAGAACAAACCTGTTCCGCCAGAGGGGAATGATCAGCCTGGCCGCAAGGCGTGTAGAATCAAACATTCCTTTATTTAAAGATTTACATTTACCCCCTATTCTGGAAACAATCTGCGACAGCAGACAGGGACTGATTCTTGTTGTTGGCCCGACCGGGTGCGGTAAAACTACGACGATAGCATCGATGATAAACTATATAAATCTTACTCGGCATTGTCATATCATTACAATCGAGGACCCAATTGAATACCTGTTCAAGGACGAAAAAGCAATTGTATCGCAAAGAGAAATCGGGATTGATACAAATGACTATGAAGAAGCGCTGACTTACCTGATGCGCCAGGATCCCGATGTCGTTTTTGTAGGCGAAGCCAGAGACGCCAAGACAATAACAGCGGGAATGAGAGCGGCGGAAACAGGGCACCTGGTTTTCGCGACACTACATTCTGCCAACGCGGCACAGTCTGTTCACAGGCTTTTGGACCTGTTTCCTCAAACTGAACGAGACCTTATAAGACAAACATTGAGCCTTGCAATCCGTGCAATTATTAATCAGACATTAGTCCCATGCCTTGTAGAAGGCATAGACAGAATTCCGGCAGTGGAAATTCTTATCGTTAATGCCGCCGCAAGGAAACTCATTGCAGAGGGCAGAGAAGCTGATTTATCAAACGTTATACGAACGTCTCAGCATGAAGGTATGCAGGATATAACGTATGATTTGGTCAGATTAGTAAAAGAAGGTTTAATCGACCCCAAAGACGCGTATCAATATGCGCCAAATAAAGATGAATTAAAGATGGTGATGAAGGGCATCACAACGACAGATGGTATTTTATAAATTTCGGAGTGTTTTATGCCGGACTCATTTGCAGCTTCTATAGTATTCGGTGGTTACATATCAATAATCAAGTTTATAGTCTTTGTTGCAGCCTTTTTCGCATGGCTGCCGCTTGTCGGCTGGATTCACAATGACTCCAAGCCTTTGGATACCAAGACCATGTCATGGACACTTGCCATTCTCTGTTCGGGAGCATTAGGTCTCGTTATATGGCTGATAATACCCATTTTCATTGTCGGGATGCTGCTGTTTGCAGTAATTGTCGGAGCTACGTCCCTGGCTTATGTAAAATTCCGCAATGCCAAGGTTTTGGAGTTCGATCGGGTTCTGACAATAGACCATATTAAAAATATTCTCGTGAGCAAGGAAAAGAAGCTCGAGGGCCTCAAAGAATTCACATTTATTACTTCAAATAAAAACGATGTTCCCATCCCGGAACCGAGAACGACCGATTTTTTCGGCTATAAAACTGTATATGAAATTATTAAAGACGCCACATGGCGCAGGGCAAGCACCGTAGCACTTTCACCAACACCCCAGGAATACCAGGTCGCATACAATATTGACGGCTCGATTGCAAAACAGCCCGGCATACCGAGAGACCAGGCAGAGCATTTTCTCCGCTTTATCAAGCAACTGTCCGACCTTGACATCAAGGAGAAAAGAAAACCTCAAAAAGGTATGTTCAGAGTACACAGGAACCAGGTGAAAAAAGACGCTGTCTGGGAAGTAATGACAGCAGGCTCAACAGCCGGAGAACAAGTCAGGCTTAAAAAAATAACACAGGAAGACCCCCTCAAAATAGACAGGCTTGGATTGATGCCTGAGCAATTAGAGCTGCTTAGCAGCTTTAATAAAAGAAAACAGGGATTATTTATTATCAGCGGACCTGAAAAAAGCGGCGTGACAACAACATTATATGCAATGCTCAGGAATCATGATGCTTTTATGAATAGTGTAAATACGCTTGAAAAGCAGCCTTCGGAGCCATTGCAAAATATTACTCAAAATACTTTCAGTCTTACAGACACAGGCACTACGACTTACGCGAAAAAACTTTTATCTATCGTAAGAATGGGCTCTGACGTGCTCGGTGTTTCCGATTGCGAAGACGCCGATACCGCACGCGTTGCATGTGCCGCCGCAAAAGACGGCTCGATTGTTTATCTTGTTCTAAAAGCTGAAAGTGTAATGCAGGCTTTGAACAAGATGCTGAAATATGTCGGTGACAGAGACCTTCTGGCACATAGTCTTATGTGCATAAGCAACCAGAGGCTCGTAAGAAAGTTATGCGACCAGTGTAAAGAGGCTTATGCACCGGATAAGGAATTGCTGAGAAAATTCAATATCTCCGCTGAAAAGACAAAAGTTCTGTATCGCGCCGGTAAAGTCGTCTATGACAAACACGGTAAACCCTCAACCTGTGAGAACTGCCAGGGAACCGGTTATTACGACAGAACGGCTGTTTTTGAGATAGTCGGTATTAACAGCGAATTGGCAAAGATGATACGAAGTCAGCCGATACCGGAAATCGCAAAACAATTCAGACGCGCGAAAATGCTTTACTTGCAGGAACAGACGCTCAGGAAAGTCATTAGCGGAACAACTACGATAAATGAAATGATAAGGGTACTCAAACCAAAAACTCAACAACCTGCTAAATAGTTACAGTTCCTGGCTGTAGTTGAATTAAATATGGATTAATTGAAAAACCGGAGTTTATTTTATGGCAAGCATAGCTGTATTGATAATAATTTTGGGTTGTGCCGCACTGCAGTTTCTCAAGGGAACTGTAGTCAGGGCTTTTGCTACTATTATAGTTGCTATTTGCGCACTTGTTGCTGCATTCG
>CAYSHS010000360.1:0-3765 GCA_964430845.1 uncultured Pirellulales bacterium
GAGAAACCGATGCGACAAACGCCGTACCGGCAGAACAATACAGGGCAGACCTGAAAACACTTCTATCTCATTACCGTCAGGACCTCTACCCGTCAGTACCTTTATTTATCTGTCAATTGGCACGCTCATTTACTACTATTGCCAACAAAAACCGCACTGACACAAACATGCAGGAGATTCGCTCTGCGCAATTACTGTCGGATGACCCGCCAAACATATATCTGGCTGCATTGTGTATTGATTTATCTGTAAGACCAAACGATGACCACTATTTCCAGGACGCCTACGATACGATTGGTGCTCGTATCGGCAACTGCATTGCCTATTATTACGGTAAATCGAATTTCTATCGCGGGCCATACATTGCATCAGCAATCCTCAGCAAGGACCGAACATCCATCGACGTATCAATCTCTCACAGGGGCGGAAATGACATGAATCCGGATTCCGGCATTACAGGCTTCGAGGTTCTTGGCTCAACGGGTGCCATATCAATAACATCTGCTGTGAAAGCTGATTCAGCTAAATTGCAGATAAATTTGAGTGCTGCCGCACCTTCGGGACCGGTTAGTTTAAGATATCTCTACGGCAAAAGTCCGAACATAAAAGGTGCTGTTCACGACAATTCCCCGCTTCAGCTTCCTTTAGAGCCGACTGCCGTACCCATTGTAGTATCCAAATAATGAAAACAAAGATTGTTGAAGCCTTGAATTGGTAAAATCAGAAAGCACAAATTTGACATTCTAAATATGATTTAAATACAAGTATCTGTTAAATTTCTTTTCAGCAATTGAATTATCTCTGAAGATTATTCAGTTTTCCTTCTCAATTTCAATCCTGAAACAGCTAAGCCGATTATACCGAGCAGCGCTGCACCGGGAACCGGAGCATGTACTCCGACAGCAAGATTATCAATTTCAAATGCAGGTGATGTGCTTGTGAATCGAATTGCGTCAAAATCCTGTGAAACGAATAAGTTCACATATCTGTTTGTGTCCAGTGAGCTTTGGTCGCCGTCTGCAGGAGGCGCAACATCCGCTCCAGAGTATGTTGCTATTATGTTCGAACCATCGAGAAGTTCAATCTTGTTATACTTATCTGCTGAACCCCAGTAGAGACCAAGGTAATTATACATAGCTCCGCCAAAAGAAACTGTCGCTGTTATGCCCGTCTGTAAAGATGGTGAGTTTACAGTAAAATATTGTGTTGTATCGAGATACGGGGCAGCATAGCTGTCCTTTACCGAACCGGATACAATGGCTCCACCAGTGTAATTCCATCCCTGCCGGGCTGAATCGAATGTGTCAACAATCGCCCAGCTATAGGCTGTAGTCAAAGTTCCATCTGATGCTGTCGAATAATCATAACTGATCATATCAGCTTTTACTGACTGTGCGCCAGAAAGTAAGGCGGCACAGCACAATATATACAGGAGTATTTTTTTCATAAACGTTCCTCTTTTTCATTCTTAATCATTTTTTTTGGATATGTGCCAGCATATCAATATCAAAATTAATTTACATAAAGACTATTTTTTATTTTAACTTTTTACCCTTCTCTGGTAGTGGTAATGCTATAAAGAGGCCTCCGTTCCCATCGATATTCATCTTTATTGCCTAATTTACCATTTAAGAGCGGTGTTGTCAATAAAAATATTAATATAGGCGGCATAGGGCCGTATTTTTTTTAGAGGTATGAAAAAAGTTGTGGTTTTACTGGCCCAAAAACTTAAAATAGATGGTAGAAAAATAAGATTAATCGCTATAAATGTTATAAGTTATTTATTCGTTACAGCAGAAAGAAGATTTACAAAGAAATTGATAGAAGCTGGGATTTAAATAAAAATACCCGATACAATTCTTTTCCGGGGAAAAGCCTATCCTTCAATTCATTAAAAATCTGCGTTTTCTTAATTTATCTGCGGATAGTTTTTTGTACTTTTTTGCGGACAATATTTTTAGAATGTTCTTGACTGCGAAAAGCATGTTTGTATAATAGTAAATAAATAGAACGTAGAATTAAGAATATAGGAGACAGCTTCTTTTAAAAACAAAGCCAATCCGGTCTCGCTTTCAGTTGCGCCCTGACAGGCAAGCTATATACCCAGGCAGGAAAGCCGGAGCTAATTTATTAGCGCTCTGCCGTGTTATTTTTCGTGCCTGCTGCTTGACATAATGACAGGGGCATGTTTAGAATGTTTCTTTTTTTAACTGAACTTTTGAAAAACTCTTATTGTAGTATATTTTTTACAAGGAGACAAAGTGAAGGCAAGTGATTTACGGCCCGGGATGGCGATAACGCTCGATGGCAAGCTTTATGTTTGTGTACAGGCAACTCATGTTACCCCGGGCAACCTGCGAGCTTTTGTGCAGGCCAAGCTCAGGTGCATTGCCGATGGGATTATAATAGAAAAACGTCTTCGTTCGACAGAAGAGCTTTATCAGGCGTTTCTCGACCACAGGGAGATGGAATATCTCTATTCCGATAATACAGGCCATATCCTTATGGATAACAAGACCTACGACCAAATTGCAGTTTCAAACGAGATGTTCGGCGAAGCCATAAAATACTTCAAGCCTAATACCACACTAATTGTCATGCTTTATAAGGAAAACGTTGTCGCAATCCAGCTTCCTAACGTAGTCGAGCTTGCAGTTACAGAAACAACACCGGCTGTCAAAGGCGCAACGGTTACAAATCAGATGAAGGATGCAGTCGCAGAAACAGGCATGAGAATCCGTGTGCCGCCTTTTATTAATATAGGTGATGTAGTGCGAATCAGTACAGATGATGGTTCGTATCTATCAAGGGTAAAGTAAAAAACCTCAGTCTGGTTTCTTGTCACTTAACTGAGAATAATCGCTCAGCCACCACTTGAGCGTCCTGCGTTCCAGTTATAGTAACCTTATTTGCCGGCTGTTGTTCAAGAATTTCTTCAAGAAGTCTATCCACTGCGATGTCCAGATGTTCAGTAAGATTATATTCTCCTGATGTCAGCTTACGCCGGATATACATAATTCTATCGAGCCTTATTCCCGGATTCTGCTCTTGCTCATAGAATGAAAGGCAAGCTATACTTGCAACAAAATTTTTTGTCATTAACATAATCAATACTCCTGAAAATTGCCTAAAAATCTTTTCTTATATGTTTTATCGGGCTATCAAGCTTTCTTTGAGTATAGGCGTTTTGCTCTAAACTGGCAGGTTATTTGCCCGCAAAAGTTTAAATTCTTCTGTTTTTTGGCATTTACAGGCTTGTTAGACCATAAGGATGACATGTTAAAAGGCTAACAGCAAAAGACATTATCGACTTCATTATCAGGCATAAAGAGAGTGAGGATTTGGATAAACGGTTAACAGAAGTTGAAAAGCGCCTGGAATATAAAAAGTAAATGAGTGGTTAAAGATGAAGTTGTATTGGGGATTGAGAAGTTTATTAAAAGCTATTTAGTTAAGCTGGATAGTAAAGGCTGATAAATAAAGAAACACTGAACTCAGTCAGAAACCGGTTTTTTACATCAAAATAAACTACCCCCAAGGGGAATCGAACCCCTGTTACCGGGTTGAGAACCCGGCGTCCTTGGCCGCTAGACGATGGGGGCGGCTTTTTTGGAAATTCTAAATTTTAATTTCTAAATTCTAAACTTGAAGTCCTTACTTCTCACTTAGACTTTTTTGTATCTATATCCTTGCGAATATTAAAATAGCGGCGGTCGGAGTCGAACCGACGACCCTGGGCTTATGAATCCCATGCTCTAACCAACT
>CAYSHS010000361.1:0-3764 GCA_964430845.1 uncultured Pirellulales bacterium
GATAAAAAAGATTTTAGTATATTAAAGCATTTATATATAAAAAACAATATTTCAGCTCTGTTCTTTGACTTGAATATATCTCGTCTCATGCTTAAAGACAGCATGTTATCATAATGAAGAAATAGCATAATTAGCTAATTCAAATACACATATAGTCACTTATCAGGAGATATGACCGATGAAAAAAAATCATTTCCTTACTCGCCGGGATTTCTTGCATCACGCAGCAGCTATCGGCGCCGCTGTATCGCTCCCGTCCATCGTTCCTTCAACAGTTTTTGGAGCTAACGCACCAAGTAATCGCATTACAATGGGCATGATTGGTATGGGTGGACAAATGGGCGGTCACCTTAGCAGCATGCTCAGTCATAGAGATGTGCAGGTACTGGCAGTTTGCGATGTTGACCAGGGAAAGCTTCAAAGTGCCAAACAAAGTGTTGAAAGAAGGTATGGCAACGACACAACAAGCGGAACTTATAAAGGCTGTGACGCCTACCTCGAATACGAGAACATTTGCAGCAGACCTGATATTGATGCGGTATTAATCTGTACCCCGGATCACTGGCATACGATGATTTGCCTGGCGGCTATGAAAGGCGGAAAAGATGTCTATTGCGAAAAACCTCTCACTTTAACAATTCGCGAAGGCCAGCTATTAAGAGATGCCAGCAAACAATACGGGGCTATTTTCCAGGTTGGCTCACAGCAGCGCTCCGAATGGGCTTTCAGAACAGCGTGTGAAATTGTGCGCAACGGCTGGATCGGTCAGATAAAGACAATTTATACATCTCTGGGACAATTCTCACCGCCAATGACGCTGCCGGAGCAACCGATTCCTAACGGTTTTGATTATGACCGCTGGCTCGGCCCGACACCCTGGTATCCTTACAACTCAGAAAGGGTAAAAGGTGATTTTGGCGGCGGCTGGCGCCGCTTCTGGGAATACGGCTCACGCAAAAACGGAGACTGGGGCGCTCATCACTTCGATATTATTCAATGGGCGCTCGGAATGGATGATTCAGGACCTGTAAAATTCATACCAAAAGGCTGGGAAGGAACGCAATACCAGACTCATATCTATGCCAACGGTATATCTGTATTGCGAGATCACCCGGTAACAGGCGGACAAATGATCGAATTTGTAGGCACCGAGGGACAGGTTATGGTAAGCCGAAACGGTCGTCTTGATACCATACCTGTTGAGCTTGCACAAAGACCGCTGGGTCCTAATGACATTCATTTGTACAACTCGAATAACCATGAAGGCAACTGGCTCGAATGTATTCGAACACGTAAAGAAACTATCTGCCCTGTCGAAGTAGGCCGACATACCGCAATAATTTGTCACCTTAACGGCATTGCAGAACGCCTCGGAAGGCCAATATACTGGGACCCGGTCGAGGAAAAAATACTCAATGACCCGGAAGCGGCACGCTGGTTTGACCGTCCGCGAAGGGCACCTTATGTAATATAAACTCGACCAAATAATAAAAAATGCTGACCAACGCTTTCATTAAAAGGAAAAACAAAATGAATAATAAATCATCGACAATCATTACCCTCGCTATGGTGACATTAACGCTTTTTGCTTTCACCAGGGTAGCGCAGAGCCAGGAAGGAATGGATTTGTTAAATCAGTTAACAGGCCAGGCTGAAGCTCCGGCTCGAAATGCCGAACAGCTTACAGAAGCCTACCAAAAAGCCATTGACTATCTTATGCCGTACATGATGGCAGAGAATGTCTCCCAGCAATATACCCCACAGATAGTGTTACAGAACATGGGTTCTTATGCCTCGCGTCCGGGCGCCGAGCTTGAACGTCAGACTCTGGCAAAAGTTATGATTAAGACTCTCGAAGAAAAAGAAATGCCGAACACGCTTCGCAACTGGTTCGTGTTGCAGATTCAGCGTATAGGAAAAGCCGAATCAGTTCCGGCTCTTGCCAAGCTTCTCTCGAACGAAGACAAGCATCTTCGCGATTATGCCAGAAGAGCGCTCGAGCAAAATCCCGACCCCGGCGCAAGCGATGTTCTATTGAAAGAGCTTCAATCAGCTTCTGAATCAACATGGAAAATTGGTCTGATAAACTCGCTCGGCGAGCGAAAAGCCGAAGCTGCTGTCCCGACAATCATTAAGGCTCTCAACGATTCAGATTCGAAAGTTGCAGCCGCCGCGGTTACAGCGCTAACGCATACAGCCAATCAGGCGGAGATACAAGCTCTTACTGATATTACAAAAAAACCGACAAGCCCGATATATATAAAAGCTGCACAGGGTCTTATCGATATTGCTCAGGCAAAAGCAGTAAATAAGCAAACAGCAGATGCCGGTCAAATATTCGATACCGTTTACGAAAACACATCAAAAAGCGGCTCAGGCGCCCCCGATACAACAAGCATCCGCATCGCCGCGATAAACGGCATGATAAACTGCAATCCTGAAAAAGGTGCAACTTTAATTGCAACCTTCATAAAAGATGATAACCCGAAAATCCGTTCTACCGCAGTGATGGGTGCGCGTCAGTCACTATCTGATGCCCCTGCTCAGGAACTGTATAAAATTTTATCTCAGCTAAAACCTGACACGCAGGTTCAGGTACTTGGCTTAATTGGCGACCGCAAGGACCTTTCTGCGATAAATTCTGTTAAAGAAATGCTCGATAGCAAAGACGCACAGGTACGTCTGGCGAGTATCGATGCGATGTCAAAACTTGGTGATAAAACTTCCGCAGAATCATTGTTCAAAATCGCAGTTAACGGGCCCGGTGCCGAAAAGGCCGCCGCACATCTTGGCTTAGTGCAGATGAGCGGAACCTACGTTGAAATACTTATAAACTCCAATGCTTCGTCAGGTGACATATCATCACGAGTAGAAGCAATCACTCTCATTGGTGAACGTCACATGGCCGGCTCGGCGAAAAATCTGTTAGCTTTTGCCGCTGAAGACAATGCGCAAATAAGCTCTGCCGCTTTCAAATCGCTGGCAGAAGTTGCCGAGCCGTCAAGCATACCGACACTCGTTGACCTGATAACAAATGCAAAAAGTGATGAAGCCCGCGACAGTGGCATAACAACATTAAAATCAATCTTATCAAAAGTAGAGGATAAAGGTGTAGCTGAACAGGTGGTTATTGAGCAGATAAACAAAGTCAGCGGACAGTTAAAAATTTCTTTGATTAAATCTTTAAGCTCATTCGGAGGAACAAAAGCGATTGCAGTCGTCATTGATGCTACTAAATCATCTGACCCGGATACTAAAGATGCGGCAGTTCGCACTTTATGCGACTGGCCTGAATATGAAGCAGCCAGGAACCTGCTCGAAATAGCTTCGAATACAGAATCTTTAACTCATAATGTTCTTGCCATCAGGGGTATAATTCGTCTGATTGAGGCAAATAGCTCTGTACCTGTGGAAGACAGAGCCGCCGTGTGCATATCGACATATGATACCGCACGCAGGGATGAGGAAAGAGGACAGGTTATTTCAACTTTAGCAACTCTTCCAACCAGTAAAGCTGCAGATAAACTTTTAGAAATCACACGGGGTAAAAACTTGAAAAGCGAAGCTGCCCTGGCCGCAGTTCAACTGGCAGGCAATATGCTTGCTACCGATACTCAGGCGGCACAAGCTCTCGCACAGAAAATTCTCGATATGAACATATCACAGGATTTAAACACCCAGGCACAAAATGTTATATCTGGCCGAATGAGAGGTGTTGCTGGTGGCAACAGAACCAGAACCGGCACAAGAGGAACAACAAGAAG
>CAYSHS010000362.1:0-3742 GCA_964430845.1 uncultured Pirellulales bacterium
ATAGGCTCGTGCTGGGCAAACCAGATAGGCGGCGTACCAGGCGCGCTCATGGCCGCTTATATTTGTGCAAAGAAAATACGATAGCTCATATAATATGCACCACCGGGATATTTTCAGGAGTGAAGGTAGTTTAAAACATAGTTGAATATTATGTATAAAAATATACGTATTTTTACTTGCCTCAATCTTTTCAGAAGGCTACAATCCCGCGATTATGAAATATGCAAGCATAGTAACGATTGGTAATGAGATATTAGCCGGCCTGACGGTGGATACGAACGCCGCATTTCTTGCAATTGAATTGCAGAATATAGGCATACCTGTAACCAGCTCGTATTCTGTTAGCGATGAAATTGATGCGATTGTAAAAAAACTTAATATGGCAAGCTCCGAAGCTGATATAATTGTTGCGACGGGGGGGCTTGGACCTACTGACGACGATGTAACAAGACAGGCGTTTGCGAAATTTCTCGGGGTCGAGCTGGAATTTCGCGAAGAGCTTCTCGAAAAAATTCGAGTTGTTTTTAAGTCTCGAGAAATGCCTATGCCTGAAAGAAACAGGATTCAGGCATATATTCCGGCAGGTGCAGAATATATTCCCAATGTAGGAACCGCTCCTGGAATTCTGGCTCGCCATAATGGAAAGATACTTACAGCTTTGCCGGGTGTGCCGTGGGAAGCCGATAAAATGTTTAAATCGATAATTCCTGAATTGAAGGAATTTGCAGGCACGCAGGCTATGGATGTTTGCAGGCTCAAATGTTTCGGCGCAGGTGAATCTGCTATTGCCCAAATGCTTGGCGATAAGATGCAGCGAGGCAGGAATCCTCTTGTAAATTGCACAGCTCACGATGGAATCATCACTTTGCATATTGTAGCGTCTGCAAAAAATAGTGAAAAGGCCAGTCAAATGTGCCGGAAAGAAGAAAAAAATCTTCGTGAAATACTTGGTGATTTGGTCTATGGTTCAGGAGATGAAACTCTTGCTGAAGTTGTTGCTGCAAAACTGATACAGCAGAAAAAGACTATCGCAACAGCCGAATCATGTACAGGGGGGCTTTTGGCCAAGATGATTACTGATATTCCCGGAGCAAGCAATTATTTTACTTATGGCTGGATTACTTACGGCAATGATGCTAAAATAGACGAACTTGACGTACAGCCAGATTTAATCGAACAGTACGGGGCAGTAAGTAAGCAGGTTGCACAAGCAATGGCCCAGCGGGCCAGAAGTAAAGCTAAAACAGATTATGCAATTGCTATAACCGGTATAGCTGGACCAACCGGGGGAACAGAACAAAAACCGGTTGGGCTTGTATATATATGTGTAGATTACGAAGGCGGGTGTGAAATAAAACGTTTTTTTTTCACTTTTGGCAGACAGTTTATCAGGCTTAGAGCCGCACAAACCGCTTTGAACATGCTTCGTCAGAGATTAGGTTGACTAATCGCGATATAGATGTTATAATAGTGCATTGGGGTTAGTATAATCTCGAGGAGACTATGACAAAGAAACGCAGGCATTTAGGTGAATTACTTTATAAAGCCGGGTTGGTGAAAAAGGAGGTTCTAATCAATGCTATCAAAACCTCCAAGAGCAGCAATAAACGTCTTGGTCAGGTATTAGTTGAGCAGGGTTTGATTACTGAAGATATACTAACGAAGGTGCTTGCCAAACAATTCGGTATAGAATATATCAACGTGGATAAAGCGTCGATCCCTCCCGATGCGACGAAAATTATACCTGAAGACCTGATAAAAAAGCACAATATTCTTCCCCTCGGAACAAGTAATGGCAAACTGAAAGTTATTATCGGCGACCCTTCAGACCTGGAAACACTGGATGCAATTCGTTTTCGTCTTAATACTGAGCCTGAATGTTATCTTGGAAATCCGACAAAAATTCGCAATTATATTGAAAATTCCATAAACCAGGTACAAACAGCTCATGAAGATGACAGGTTAAGGCACAGCATAGATGCGACCGCCGCAGAGCTTGCAGACATTGGACATGAGTTACAGGAAGAAGCTCTGCGTGCCCAGGAAGCCGGCGCGGATGATGATGCCCCGATTATCAGGCTTGTAAATCTTATTATAGATAACGCTTATTTCATGCGTGCCAGCGATATTCATATCGAGCCGATGACTGACAGGGTGCGTGTGAGATACCGTGTCGATGGTGTTTGTATGGAAAGGGATAATATCCCGAAAAGTATGCAGGCTCCATTGATAACACGTTTTAAGATTCTTTCCGGTATGGATATCGCTGAGAAGAGATTACCCCAGGACGGCCGTATTAAACGTGAAATCGGCGGGCAGGATATTGACTTCCGTGTTTCTTCTTTGCCTGGTGTTCACGGCCCAAGCGTTGTGTTGCGTATTTTGCGTCCGGATGCTGTTAATATCGGTATCGAATCTCTCGGTTTCGAGCATGATAATTATGAATTGTTCCAGCGTATAATCACAAGACCAAACGGTATATTTTTAGTTACAGGGCCGACCGGAAGCGGAAAAACAACAACATTGTACGCGGCGCTTCAGGAGCTTAACAAGCCGGATAAAAAGATTATTACTGCAGAAGACCCTGTTGAATATAACTTCCCCGGTATGAATCAATGCCAGGTGAAGGAGGATATAGGATTATCATTCGATAGAATTCTAAGAGCTATGCTTCGACAGGCTCCCAACATTATTCTTGTCGGAGAAATCCGTGATGGTGTTGTTGCCGACGTTGCTATCCAGGCCGCTCTTACAGGACACCTGGTTTTCAGCACGCTGCATACCAATGATGCGCCGAGTGCAATTACGCGTTTGATAGATATGGGCGTCAAGCCGTTCCTCGTGGCAAGCTCGATTCAGGCTATTATGGCACAGAGACTTATCAGGGTTATATGCAGGAAATGCAAAGTAATAGATGATAATCCGGATCCGTATTATTTGGAGTCACTGGGAATCACCCGTGAAATGCTGGCAAAAACGCCTGTTTATAAAGGTGCCGGCTGCAGTCAGTGTCAGAACTCAGGCTATAAAGGACGTCTTGCTATATTTGAGATGTTCGAATTAAATACCGAGGTAAGAGAGCTGGCATTTGCAAAAGCTCCGACAACGGAACTAAGAAAAGCCGCAAGGGCAAGTGGTATGAGAACGCTTAGGGATGATGGAAAAATCAAGGTTCTAAAAGGAATTACAACTCCTGCTGAAATAGTTAAAATAACACAAACAGAAGAAGATATACCAGGTGAATAAAATAAGGTTTATAATTAAGGATTCGTAAATGTCAACAGTGAATATGGATAGGTTGCTGAACGCCTGCGTAACGATGGGTGCTTCAGATATACATATTGTTACAAACCGACCGCCAGTATTGAGAATTGACGGCTCGCTCAGATCACTCGAAACCAAGGTGCTTGATCCTGATGATACGACAGCTTTGATGAAAAGCATCACGCCTGAACGAAATCAGCAGGAGCTTCAGGAAGAGGGAGGAACTGACTTTGGTTTTGCCTTTGCTGATAAATGTCGATTCCGCGTGGCTGTCTTCAAGCAGAAGGGTGTTATTTCGATGGTTCTGCGTCTTATTCCATATAAAATGCTGACCTTCGAAGAACTTGGCCTGCCCAAAATTTGTGCTGCTTTGTGTCGCAGGCCGAGAGGAATGTTTCTCGTAACGGGTCCTACCGGCAGCGGCAAGACTCCAACCCTTGCTACAAAGATTAACTATATCAACGAGAATTTCGACCGA
>CAYSHS010000363.1:0-3727 GCA_964430845.1 uncultured Pirellulales bacterium
TCCGAGAAATACGACACGTCTTGCTTCCATCGTAATATGTTTATCCACTGTTGCGGTCGGAGTTATAACATGGGTGATTATAAACAGGGATATGCGCGATAACCTGGGCTTAATTTGGTTAATAATTGCACTGGGAGCGATTGCCGGAGGAGCTACATCGCTATTCTGGCCATTCCTTATGAGCTGGGTTTCCGAAGACCTCAAAGGCGAGATTCTTAATCGCAGGCTCGGGAATTATAATGGTGCATGGTCGTCAGCAGTAATTACAGGTCCCTTAATTGGCGGAATTCTCGTTCAAAATTCTATTCTGCTGCCATCTGTTTTCGTGACTGCCGGGCTGATTATTTGTTTTATATTCCTGAACTTTTCCACGAGCAGTAAGTTTCATGCAGCTCTGTTTGGTGATGAAGCTCAGCAGAAATGCAATATGAGTAGCAATAAAAGCAATATAATACGACTTCGGTGGATAGCGAGGATAGCGTTGTTCTGCTCTTGGGCATGTATCGGTGTCGGACGCTCACAATTCGCGCTTTTATTTACCAGCATGGGACATACTGAAGCAATGTTTGGTGTCCTGATTACGATATTCGGAGTCTGCAATTTTGCTGCCTTAACATTCGCAGGCAGATATGCATTCTGGCATTTCAAACCTGCTCTCCTGCTATTTGCACAAGTGACTCTTATAATATCGCTCTTGATGATAATTTTCGGTGGTTCCCTTGCGATATTTATTCTGGCATTTGTAATTATGGGCTGCGGCTTCGGATTTGCATACAGTTCGCATCTTTACTACGGGACATGTAGTGCAAAAAGACGCTCTGTCCAGATGGCTATTCACGAAGCCACAATATCATGTGGCATAATTGTAGGCTCCGGTACAGGTGGTTATATAGCAAATAATTACGGGCTTTACCAGCCTTACTGGTTTATGATGGCTCTCATAGGGGCTGGGCTACTCGTCCAGATTACTCTTCTTCCCCATTCTAAAATCACAAATTGAGCATTTTCACTAAGCAGAAAACGGATTAACGAGATAGTCTCTTTCCTTATACTCGAAATAATCGAAATCCGCATGGTTCTTAGTGCCGGCCATATCCTGACATGCCACGCCGATGAAGGCACCAGTGAAACTGCACTGGCCGGGAGAAATAGCTTCATCGGAGAGAATGCTTGCGTCGAACTGCTGCGGCAGCCAGTTCCAGTCCTTATCCACTCCTTCCACACGATAGGCGAAGTGAAGCCGCTCGTAGTCGATTTCGACTCGCAGATGCACGGGCTTTCCGGCTGTAATCTGGATAGGTGTCGTGAATGCATCGGCTTTTAACGAATCGGGTATGCAGGACATTACACGCAGGTGTTTGCCAGGTTTTTCGTCGTGCGAAATATAAAGATAATGCATCTTGGTACTATTGTAGTAGCAAACAAGACCTGCGCACTGCTGATAATGTGCCGGCTCGAACTCCAATACTGTTGATACGCTCAAACAATGCGATTGCAATCGCCGGGCGACGAGTGATTGCTTGAATGGACTGCCGATTGTATCACGGCCCAACAGACGTAAAAATCCAGGACGTGCAGTAAGGCTGAAAATCTCTTCGGGCCAGGGTGTGCGAAGCCATTGAAAATCAATTGGAAGTTGCGGCGAGTCAAAATCCTCGCGAGCCGGTTTCTGTGGAAATTTGTGTTCCGGCAATTCCGGAGCGGGAGTTTCGAGTGTTGGAATTCCCTGTCCATCTAATGTACGCAGCCAGCCATCTTTTCCCCAGACCATTTTCTGAATCGCTGTTTCACGACCGAGAATACAGCGGCCACGATTGCGTATTGGTCTGCCGCAAAGGTAGGGCATATAAGTTTCACCGGTTTGTGTTTCGACTAAATCCCCGTGGCCGGCGCGCTGTAATTCGATGTCCGGGCGAAAACGCGAGGTGAGAATATATTTATCCGGGTGCAGTTCGTACGGTCCGGTGAGTTTGCGCGAGCGAGCCATCGTAACGGCGTGTCCCCAGTTTGTGCCGCCTTCGGCTGTGATTAAATAATACCAGCCGTTGCGCTTGTAAATATGCGGCGCTTCGGTAAAACCGATAGATGTGCCTTTGAATATGTTGATTCGTTCACCGATAAGCTTGCGTTCTTTATGTGAGTATTCCTGCAACACGATTCCTGCGAAGCGATTGCTTCCGGGCCGATGGTCCCACAGCATGTTCAGGAAGTACTTGCGGCCGTCATCATCATGGAACAGGGAAGGGTCGAAGCCGCTGCTGTTCATAAAGACAGGGTCGGACCATTCACCGTCAATTTGCGGGCTGGTGACGAGGTAATTGTGATAATCTCGCAGAGAGGCGCCGCCGGTGCCGCCAAAACTTGAGAAGCCAAAGCGTTTTGCATCAGTATAAATGAGCCAGAATAAGCCGTCTGCGTAACTCAGGCATGGCGCCCAGACGCCGCACGAATCGGGATTACCAAGCATGTTGAGCTGGCTGGCACGATTGAGAGGACGAGTAAGCAAACGCCAGTTAACAAGGTCGCGCGAGTGATGAATCTGTACGCCGGGATACCATTCGAATGTCGATGTTGCAATGTAGTAATCGTCTCCAACACGAATGATGGATGGGTCCGGATTAAATCCTGGTAGTATAGGGTTTTGTATATTCATAGTAACTCCTTTTTAATTAGATTCAGCAGTATGACGTTCAGCCAGGCCATTTTCGATTTCGTCCACACGTTTTTGGTTGAGCGGGTAAATCATTAGTGCTCCGGCTTTGAGTAATGCAATAAGCCCCGGGACAAGGGAAAAGGCGAGAGCAATACCAAGTTTTGCCGTGTCTGATTGTATATCTAATTTCTTATCGAAGCCGAACTCACGCAGGAACAATATCAGCAGGAAGCCGCCGACCACGCCTCCCGTCTTTATTGCGAACAGTGAGGCTGAGAAAATCAGCCCGGTTGACCGACGACCAAATTTCCATTCTCCATAATCAGCAACATCACCGTAGAGTGCCCAGGTAAGCGCTGAAGTTGGTCCCATAGCAAGATATGCGATTGAATTCACCACAAGGAACAGGGCGAAATTGTCTTTCGGTATGAAGTAGAACGTCAGGAAACACAAACCGGTAATTGTGCACAGGCAAGCGGCGGCGTATTTCTTGTCCAGCTTTCGAGCCAGAAAGCTCAGCCCTAATGTTCCAATCACTTGTGCCAGCATGCCCACGGAGATGAATATCGAGAAGTGGTCGAGTCCAAGGAAAACAGGCGTCTTGTCGTCACCTGCGGCGTACTTGAAGATGTGCTTGAAAAAGAAGATAGTACTGCCCGATTGAAGTGAAATAAAAGTCATCGAAAGGACCGCCGCTACGAGAAGCATGAACCATGGCCAGTTGCGAAACAATTCGACCAATTCCTCCCCAACATTAGTTTTCTGTTTTGGCGGAGGCGTGACGCGTTCCCTGGTTGTTAGAAACGTGAACCAGAACATAACCACTGATACAATCGCGAAGATCGCCATGGTCAACTGGAAGCCTCGAGTTTCGTTGTCACCGCCAAGAGACTTTACGAATGGTCGAACGAACAGCGATATGAGCAGTCCCCCTGCGAATGCACCCACGAAGCGGTAGCTTGATAACACAGATCGTGTGCGAGACGACGGACTGATTACACCAAGCAGTGAAGAGTAGGGAACGTTGATGACCGAATACATCATGAGCATCAATGAATAGGTGATGAATGCATA
>CAYSHS010000364.1:0-3723 GCA_964430845.1 uncultured Pirellulales bacterium
CCTTATATATTTTTATCGCTTTAATATAGTCTTTTTCCTGAACATACATTCTGCACAGGTAGTTTTTAACGTCTTCTTCATCGGTAATGGGATCCATATCTTTTGCGTCCTGAAATTGTCTTTTCTCCTGCAATCACCACAAAACCGCCCCTGCCGAAACCTTTTTGTGGTTTCTGCACTGATTTTATCTCATCCGGAAAATCATATAATGTCTGATAATAAGAAAATTTCGAAAAGCCTGTGCTATCGAGCAAATCCGCTATCTCTTTTACACTAAAAAAGACAGCTTCTTTATAAAACGCGCTTTTCTTTTTCTGATAAAATTTGCCGAGAAAGCTGTCTTTATCAACTATCCCTATAATAATTTTGCCTTTCGTTTTTAGAACCCTGTATGCCTCTTTTAAAACCTTCTCCGGGTTATTAGTAAAACATATAGTAATAATAACTGCCACATAGTCAAAAGCTGTGTTCTTAAATGGGAGGCGCTCGCCATATCCCAGTTTTACATTTACGCCTCTTTTTCTCGCGATCTCAATCATATTTTTTGATGGGTCAACCCCGGACCCAATGCCTAAAGCTTGAGCGAACCTGCCGGTACCGACGCCTATTTCCAGTCCTTTTCCCCTCTTAGGCAGAACTTTGCGTATCGCCTTAAGTTCTGATAGATAGGCAAATTCATTCTTATCATACCAAGCGTCGTATTTCTTATAATAACGGTCAAAAATCTTCATTAAAAATCCAAATCTCCCCACCAGCCGTCATAGAATCTTTTCAGGTGTTTGTAGAATTCCCTATCCATAGTATTTTTTTTAACGTCTTTTTCCTTAAAGGAATATCTATAGCCCGCGCAATAAGCCGTAAGAATATCGTTAGCGTGCGCTATTTTTTTAAACATTTCCTCGCATTCTTTTTTCTTTTCATCTTCACATTTATCAGGATGATATTTATGCGCGAGAACACGGTAGGATTTTTTTATTTCCTCCATGGTCGCGTCTTCTTCTAACCCCAATATCTGCCTTGCCTCATTAATTTGCTTAAAATCCGCCATTAAAAGCCCTTAATCTTTTTTGTACCGACTTTATCTTTCCTTTCGCTGTTAATTTTTTATCCTTGCGGTCATCTATTTTTATCGTAGTTACCACTCTCTTTATTTTGTCCTTTAATACAGTTCTATGCATTTTTCCCGCTATATTTAACAGTTTCCTGACAGAATCCGCTTCTATTATTGTACCCATAGGGGTAAGCTCATATTTTATTCCTTTTTGTTCTTTGAGTATTTTTACCGCGTCCGCTACATACCCACTAACTGACGCGCTTTCTGTGCCCAGGGGCACTATGCTAATCTCCATAATAGGCATTTTCAATCATCCCTTTTTAATAACAAGTAGGACATGTTCCCGTAGGGCAACTTGGCCCGGAAGAAGACTTATCCTTTGGCCCGCCAACACTAAACGATGATAATAACCGTTCGATGTTTTTGCTATTACATTTCTTGCATTTAAGCTCCGGTTTTTCTGAAGTTACTCCTATCAGCAAATCAAAATTCTCGCCGCAGTCTTTACATCTATAAGTATACATGGGCATAATCATCACCTCCTGTTTGCCCCGTTAGGGATCCCTTACGGTTGCCTGCGGCAACCTATCTCTAACGGGGGTTACCTCAACTAAATGTGCTTCTTAATCGTAGGCTCCAGTTCAGATTTAGGAAGCGCGCCTACAACCTTATCCACTACCTTCCCATTTTTAAAAATCGCCAAGGTTGGTATGCTCATTACCCCGTATTTGGACGCGGTATTAGGGGCATCATCTACATTTACTTTGCACACCTTTAATTTTCCTTTATATTCTTTAGCAATCTCTTTAAGTACCGGCGCAACCATCAAGCAGGGCCCGCACCACTGGGCCCAGAAATCCACGAGAGCCGGAATATCCGATTCCAATACTTCCTCCTTGAAGTTCGAATCATTTACTGTTACTTCCATTTTCTCATCCTCCTTTTTTTATGAAACCCCATCTACCAACAACCTCCTTAACCTATCCAAAGAAATCTTATAAGGTTCTATATTAAGATGCATCCAATCGGCGAATTCAAGAATTTTCTCCGGTGAATTGGCTGAATATTCCTCAAATATGCCTATGGAATCGAGCAGAATCGCTTTGTCATGCTGGGGAAATGTTTCATTAGCTTTTCCCTGATCCCAGTCTTTAAAAATTATCTTCCAGTATTCCAGCCATCCGGGAGTAAGCCAATAAACTTTTTTACCTTCGGCTATGTTTTCTCTTTCTTCTATGCTAGCGAACATATCAACGCAATTTTTTGCCTTAATTCTTTTAGCATTCGCTCCTGTTTCCCGGATAATTACATCTATATCTCTTGAAGGATCCTTGATATCAACAAAACACTTCTCACCATATACGACTAAAATCTTCTGCGAATATTTTTTTGCGTTATCAATCTGTTTTTTAAGCTGCTTCTCAAGCTCCCATGGTGTTTCGTGCAAACCCGGCGCGGTATATAAAATCTTATCGGCATTTAAAAAACCTTCTTGAGCTAAGAAATTCAGCTCATTTCGCAATGTACCGCAAGCGACAACACTGTGCCCTTTAAAATCCGCCTTTTTAGACATTTATTGTTTTACCCGCTTTTACCTCTGATCTTTATACCCTTGCGTCTCAGCTCGTCCGTTCTTTTTTTGGAACATTCCATGCAGAAATATTTAGGATCAGAATCTCTCCTATCATAACCCGGGGCTAATGCTAGTCTCCACAAGCTCGCTTCTTTACCACAGCTATCGCAAATACCTTTTTCTTTGAAATGCCACATCTCAACGGCTTTGGAAGTAAATATAAATCTGTCTACCCAAAAAAATATCGATCCCCCTATCAAATTGGCTATAATCGTAGACCATATGCCAACACCTAAATTTCTGACTACCAGCCACAGAATAGGAGTACTTAATTGCCATCTAAACAAATACAACGCGAATCTTTTCATATTAATCATTGCGTCTCGCCTCTTTCACAAACAATAAAGGAAAAGCTATATCGCTTATACAGCAAGGGATCCATACCGCGAGAAAGAGAAACAAAAAAAATCGCAAAATACACAAACCAATTTAAATACTTTCCTCCTATAGACATAATAATATGAAATAGCGAGGCCCAAGTGCTTAATAAAACATGACCCATGTGAGGAAACTTCGTGGTCGGTCTGAAACAGGCTATGAGCACACCTATAATAGCCAAAGGATTAACCAGCCACCACTTCTCAATAAAACCCAGATGGATTCCTCTATTAGGCATTTTTAACATTACCTCGCCCAAATAAGGAATAATTGAATCACTTATAGTGGCAATGCCTACAGATCCAATGTAGCCAATAATAAGCAAAAACCAAAGATTACATTTACCCCTTATACACTTACCGCTTATACGCTCACATGTGTGAAGCCTATACATAGACGCAGTAACAAGCGCGCTCAAAACAACGTGAATAGGATGAAGCACATAAAAGATGTTATATGAAAGGTCGGATGGCAACTTCTGAAAAAGCGCTATAATTATGACCCCTGTGACAGCCCCAAAAATCGTAAAAGGAGCGTGAATTTTTAATTCCTTTGAAATTTGATTAAACATTTTGAATACCTGTCATGTCCGCTTCTAAAATCAAGTTCATATTTTTCTCATATAAAATCTGTTGTCTTTGTATTTTATCTCTACCAA
>CAYSHS010000365.1:0-3713 GCA_964430845.1 uncultured Pirellulales bacterium
AATGCCGAAGTTCTCTGGACGAATAAGGTAATCGCTTCACATCACTCGGACCCAATTATTATTGACGGGTTTGTTTATGGTTATTCCGGCCAGAGCGAGCAAAACAAAGGTTATTTCAAATGTATCGAGCTTGAAACAGGCAAGGAAATGTGGAGCACAGATAAAACAGGCTGGGGAACTGTTGTTTATGTCGATGAGCATCTTCTTTGCATGGATATCGAAGGCAGCTTGTTCCTGGTTAAGCCTGACCCGAACGAGTTCAAATTAGTAACTGAATTCAGAAACGCTCTCGGAGAGGTGGACCATCCCGCATGGACTATACCAGTTATAGCAAACGGAAAACTATACCTTCGATACATGCAGCGCCTGATTTGTTACGATATTATGCCGCAATAGATTTTTGTTCATATAAAAAAACATGAAATATGTTATCATCATCTGCCTGTTATTGTATAAAGCTCGAATTTTTTGGAATTTCCAAATTCCGGGACAGAATAAATAAATAACAATTCATTTTTTTTGTCATGGTCGAAATCAACTGATAAGGCTTCAAAATTCATGCTGTCTTTGAATTGAGCCATATGAAAATCAGGATCTTTGCCTCCGGTAACTATGTAAACTTGTTCATTTATCAGAGAGTTCAAAGATTTTATTATCCTGTCAATATCCCATACATTGTTGGTTTCAGTAAAGAGTAACTTCCTGATTTTTGAAGAAAGCTGTTTTTTGCCGTCTTGATTTGTATTGGCTTCATCCTGGTTTTTTTCTCTCGTGAACCATATTTCAAAATTTCCATTTTTCTTGTTTGACATTGCAACATCAGAAAAACCATCTCCATTAAAATCACCATATATAGCGGGTCCGTATTTCTGTTCGATATTAAAATCTTCAAACATATCAGGATTACTAATCATTGAAAGAATAGAAGGTAAGCGCAGGAAAATTTCCCCCTTCCAGGTTGAGCTTAGCTCGAAGGATGAGCCGTTTATAGATTTATACCCGATACTTTCAGTTTTAATGTCCCAGTCAGAAAATAACCCCATTAAGAATTTGGATACGGTTGGTATTTGCACTTTCAGCATCAACAAGTCGGGAAAATCATCTTCGTCAAGAGGGACAGGCAACAAAAGAGTAATATCTTCAGCTATTTTTATAATTGAACTGGGGTCAATAAATTGCGGACCCTGCTTAGTTCCATGAAAAATCCATAATTTCCTTCTGTGAAAAATTATATAATCCGGAATTTTATCGTTATTTAAATCAGTTTCTATAAGCTGCGGCTCACTGTTGGTGCTTAAAGTCTCACCAAACTGGATACCTTCTGTTTTTGGAGTTGTATCCTGGAACAAAGTTAAATCTACTGATACCGTCGGTTGTTCCGGAATGATACCATCGTCTTTTAGAAGATAATAATCATAAATCGGATTGTGACTAACAACTAAATCAAGGTGCCCGTCTGCATTAATATCTTTTAAGGTAAGATTAGGAATTGAAAAATCTTCAGAGAGTTTTCCCCGGGTTTTCTGCAAATCAGTCTCTCTTGTATGCAGCATTTTAATGGGAAATTTTCCTATTTTAGAAAATTCAGGAATTTTATCTTTATCCCTCGACAATTCATTATTCGTTTGACTCGTGTTAAGCCAGATTTCACAATAATTCATAACAGGTACAATGACATCCATTTGGCCGTCCTGGTTAATGTCCTGGAAAAATTTTGCGAAAACCGGCTGGTCAATTCTAAACATAAATTTCATTCGCCTGTTTATTAATATTCCTTCCCGCTCGAAACTTCCATCCTGATTTGCTGGGTATGCCATAAGACCTTCAGGTGTAAGACATATGAGGTATAAGTCTGTGTCATTAATATCAAATGAAGATAACGAGACAAGTGATTGGTTCGCAAAAGGCAGACTCCAGCTATTTCCGATTTCCTTAAAATCGCCTTTCTCTGATTTACAGGAATAAGTTTTAACTTGTCCCTGCTTACCTATGATTATAAATTCATCGTATCGGTCATTATTCAAATCTTTAAACAAAAATTCCGCAACCTCGCATTTGGAATCTATGCCGGTGATAAATTGTTCTTTAAGATTAGTATAGGTTTCCTGCGAAAATCCTAATGTACAAAATCCCAACAGTTCAATGATAATTAATAGAAAGTGTTTCATTTAAATCTCACATATATAACCTGATCAGGACTTGTAATAATAAGAACATCCTTCAGATCACTGTTCGTTTCTTCATATACAATACGGGCTTTCTCCGGGATCATCATATCCCAGACATCCTTGTCTGAGATTTTGAATGTATTTTTTGTCTTATTTAATAAACGCAAGCCTATATGATTATTTTTGTCCCTTACTAATACATCAAGTAATCCATCATTATTATAATCCACCAGAAATTGTATAGGTTCGATTCCATATTGATTTTGCTCTTCCAGTGACACATTAAATTCGTGACTTATATCTGGATTTCTTGAAAAAAGTCCCTTTTTATCATTAAAGAAAGATAAGTACTGCAATTTTATGCTTTTGGATGCAAGAGTCTCAACCTGGTCCAACAAGTCTGGATTGAAAATCATAAAGCTAAGGTCAGGATACCCGTCTTTATTTATATCTTGAAATTGAGCGTTTCCCGGAAGTCCGGCTATCTTTATTAATTGTTGAGGCACTCCCTGTTCATCAAAAAGTATAGCGTCACTCTTCGATTTTTTTTGATTGAGGTAAATTAGTATTTGGGTGAATATTTTTTTTGATGTTTCATCTCTTTTAAAGAGTATATAATCAAAAGATTTATCATTATTTAAATCAAGTACATATTGATTATCAGAACTACCTGTACCATCATCTTCTTTTTTTTCTTTAGAGATATTAAGTTTTCTATTTTTATTTGTAAAAAATGGCTCGTTTTTTTCCTGCTCCCATACGTACAGATAATCAGATGCATGAATCACAATATCACATCGTTGATCACCATCATAATCTGTAAAAACAGGAACATTAATAGAATGATGCACATTCACTAAAGGTTTGTTCGCCTCATTCGTATTGAACATATTGTTCCTGCTATCAAATCCAATCGACATGTTTCTACGCGAACGATTTTGATTGAACTGAATATTTGAGTTATTGGGAATGTTGTCCTTAGGTACTTCGAGTAAAGGAGTAGAAATAAATTCGGAACCTTTTTGAAAAAGAATTTTAATCCCGTCAGATTGCGCTATAACGAAATCTAATTGACCATCGTTATTAAAATCCAGAACCGCGTCTTGCCATGAAAATACTTTATTTGGATCCGGAATTTGCCAGAGAAATTCAAAATCAGCGATTTTAAATATCTTGTCCTTATTTTCTCCCTGTAGTCGATATCCAAAGCAGGCGTTAGCGGTGAAAAGCAAAATCTCCGCTCCAGGATTTTGGTCAATATCAGCACATGCAAAAGCAATAACATCAGTTGTCAAAGAGACTGTCTCATCTGGTCCCATCATAAAGCCGAGACCATTGCTTAGCTGGTAGTGAATTCTCAATGAACGCTCAAAAGGTTTTTCTGTATTACTCACCGACAATACAAGGTCTTTTAAGCCGTCCTGGTTTATATCTTCATATACCTGGTCTTCTAAAGATAGACCTTTTGGTAACTGTATAATTGAGCTTATAATTTTTGAAGACGCGGCTTGCCCATGTACATTTGGACTCAAAAAGCCAACGAAA
>CAYSHS010000366.1:0-3701 GCA_964430845.1 uncultured Pirellulales bacterium
CCACAAAAAAGAATACCAAATATGGTGGCTCTTTTATCAGATATCTTAGGTGGTCCATAAAATTTATGAACCAATCGGATTTTTGTTGAGCTTCCATAAAAATTGTTTTTATCTACTATTGATTACTCTTAATGCCGGATATATGCCAGTTTCTTGGATTAGATTATTGTTCATTATCAAGTTATTATATTCTTATATACTAATGATAACAGATATTTTGTTATTGACAATAGATTTGTAGAAAATATGATATTTTCTAACCTCATTATGAATAAATAGGATCTATTCCAATTAACATTTGAACTAGTAATTTCTTCTTTACTTAAGTGCATTTATTTTGGTAAATTACTATTCAAAAATAAATTTATGGAGCTAATAATGGCAAAAGAACTTGATAAGATTTCATATTGCGGCCTGTATTGCGGGGATTGTTTCGGGCAAACTCAGAAAATTGCGGATATGGCGAGAGATATCCGGAAAGAATTCAGAAATAACAGGTTCGATAAATTGGCTCCGGTTTTTGCCAAGATACCGTTTTTCAAGGAATTCAAGGATTATGATAAATGTTATAATCTACTTGGATTAATGGTAAAATTACGCTGCAATAAAATGTGCCGTGGCGGCGGAGCTTCCCCAACATGTAAAATCAGGATTTGTGTGAAAAAGAAAAAACTTGATGGCTGCTGGCAGTGCGATGAATTTAGCACCTGTGATAAACTCAAGATTCTTGAGCCTAATCATGGACAGGCTGTAATTAAGAATCTTCGCAAGCTTAAAAAAATCGGCCCTGCCGAATTTATCAAAGGCAAAAAATATTGGTACACGTCAAAATAAATTCCGGATGATTTATTAAAATATATCTTTGCGGCGACGTAGTTCCGCGAACATTTTGGCTGTCTTGGACTTTAAAAATATATTTGTTTCCTTTTCCTGTGCGATAGTGGATGGAACGGTTTGTTTGCCTTGTTTGATTTCTGCAATTCGCTCTAATATCAATGGATTATCCGGTTCTTCCTGCAAAGCAAATTTGTAGTTTTCCAGTGTATAATCGTGGCCGCAATATACTTTTGTATCGTCCGGCAGGGCGGCTAATTTTCTAAGCGAATCCCACATTGTCCCGGCATCGCACTCGAACAACCTGCCGCAGCCTCCGATAAATAGAGTGTCGCCTGTGAAAAGAATTCCGTTTTCCAGTTCTTCTTTTTTAGGTATATAATAGCAAGCAGATGTGTTTGTATGTCCGGGAGTGGCTATTACTTCGATGTTTGTATTGCCGAAAGTCAGGATTTGTTTGTCTTCGACAATATCATCAATAGCACCTATTCGTTTTTTGTCACCGCCTATTATTTTGCAACCGGTTTTCTTTTCCAATTCAATAGCTCCGCCAATATGGTCGCTATGATGATGTGTCGCGAGAATTGCAGTAAGAGCCAGGTTGTTTTTCTCTATATATTTTAGTACAGGTTTGCTATCGCCCGGATCAATCGCAATTACTTTATCCGGTTCATATTTATATAAGTAAATATAATTATCGCTAAATGCTCTTAATGTGATAATCGAATTCATGCTATTTTCCAATTAAAACTATTGTTAAATAAATTATATAACCGGCCAGAAGCAGCCAGCCTTCCCATCTGTCTATTATTTTCTTTTTTCCCGTGAACATGCAAACAAAAAGAATAATACTTGCGATTATTGCAGCCGCAAAATGAATAATGTCGCTCGAATGTATTTGCAGGGGCCTGATTGTCGAGCTTATGCCGAGTATAAAGAAAATATTGAAAATATTCGAGCCGATTACATTCCCGACAGCGATGTCCGGATTTTTCCTGGAGGCCGCTACAACTGAAGTAGCCAGTTCCGGGATTGATGTTCCAATTGCGACAATTGTCGCGCCGATGACTGATTCGCTGATATGAAGCATTTTTGCGGCATCTATCGCGCCATTGACAATCCATCTGCCTCCGAAAATTAAAAGTACAAGACCCACGATTATAAATACTGCGGATTTTTTCAGGCTATAAATTGTTTTAGGTAACTGCCCCGTTACTCCCGATGTATCCTGTGCTATACCGGCAGTATAATAAAGAAAAATTATAAAGAAGCAGAGCAGAATCAGTCCGTCAATTCTTGTAAGCTGGGAATATTCTCTGCCATCTATTATATTGTCACAAGCAAGAAGTGCCAAAACTATCGCGGCCAGCAAACTGAACGGTATTTCCTTCCATACTGTGCCTTTCGTGACTGCAAGTGGGAAAATTATGGAAGATATTCCAAGAATCAAAAGTATATTGGCTGTGTTGCTTCCCAGAACATTTGTGATGGCGATTTCGGAGCTGCCTTTAATACTTGCTGCTATATTGACTGATAATTCAGGCAAAGATGTCCCGAAAGCAATAACAGTAAGTCCAACAGCAAGGTCGGAGATGTGAAGTCTTTTTGCTAAACAAGAGCTTCCGTCAACGAGGAAGTCGGCGCCTTTGATTACGAGAAGAAAACCAACAAATAATAATAAGACAGACAAAATTCAAAATTCCAATCTGCCAAAGAAAAATTCTTTTTAATAGGCACTCCAGAGATATAAAGTCTGCGGCGTTCCAAGCTCGAACAGTGTGTTTTTGTCCAGCTTAAATAAATTTTGTTTGCTTTCCACACCCAGCAGGCTGCCTAACGAAAATTGCTTTTTATACTGAATTACCTGGGCATTGCCGATTCCTGCAAGGGATTTTACCATATTAATGGCATCGTCAAGATAGCCTATATCGTCGATTAGCTTTTTTTGCAGCGCTTCCTGTGCTCCGAAAATACTGCCGTCCGCCAGCTCCCTTATTTCGGATAATGAAAGTGATTTTTCCCTGCCTTTTGCTACAACGCCTATAAATATCTCAAGCGTAGGCACTATCAGCTTGTCCTTTATATATTGACGTTCCTCGTCTGTCGGCGCCCTGAATGAGCTTGGCCAGTCCTTTTTTTCACCTGACTTGACTACTACCGGCTGAACGCCCAGTTTGTCCTCCAGTAAATTCTGCAGGACGAGGTAGGAGCTTATCACACCGATTGAGCCTGTAATAGCAGTCGGCTCAGCCATGATTCTTTCACATGCGACTGAAGCATAGTATCCTCCCGAAGCGGCGGTTCCCTGCATGAAAGCAATGACCGGTTTTTTGGTTTTATTCCTGAAGTTCAGGATTTCGTGGTAGATCTGGTCACTTGCGGAAACTGTTCCGCCCGGAGAATCGACCTTGAGAATTACTGCTTTTACCTGCTCGTCTTTTCCGGCTGCTTTGAGCTGCTTATAAACATTGTTGGCCTGCTCGGAATATATCGTTCCTTCGATACTTACCACCGCGATTTTTGTTCCCATGGGTCCTTCACGGATCACCTCTTCTACCAAATTACCTCTCTGGCCCGTCACAACAAACATCCCCACGCCAATAAGCATCATAAACAATACTATATTGACCAAAAAAGAAAATACGAGGATGATACCCCAGAAGATTTTCCAGAAACTTCCCTTTTTTCTTTTTTCCGGAATGTACATGGGAGTAGCCATAGTATGCGGAGGTATCGGATTTGTCGTGTTCGGATTATTGTTGTCTTCAAAATCCATAATGAATTCCTTCTAATTAAATTTTTATGATTTCGCCAATATTGAAGTCATATATTGTTTTGTAGCATGGGCATCCTGCCCATGCATTCGC
>CAYSHS010000367.1:0-3681 GCA_964430845.1 uncultured Pirellulales bacterium
CTAAAAACTTCTTACGGGTGTAAAACGCCGCACCCGATATTCTTCACTTCATAAATCTAAATTACATAAACGCGAAAATTCTGACAAGCATATTTTTGCCCCCACACCATTTATAAAATACATAACTCAATATCTGGCAATATGTTATGTTTGTAAAAATTTATTATTTTTTGTTTTTAGATTGAAAATATAAATTATTCTTCCTTAATTTTCCTTTAAGCTTATTAGCAAAATTCTGTCTATTCGATGGACAAGAAGCTATATATTTTCCAATTAAAGGTTTCGTGATTAGTTGGTTCGTTCTCTTTGTGTATAAAAACAATGTCAAAGCCAATTTAAGTGTAAAAAGGGGGATTTTTCGAGGTAAAAGGCAAAGTTATCCTTTGTTTTTGCCGATAAAAGTAAGACTATTGAAAAATGTTAGCCGGATGATGAACATCTAATCCCTATAATACATATTAAATATTGTGTCGAAAGGCTTTTAGGAGCAAAGTAGCATGATAATAGATTTATCGAAATTGCCATGCTGTTTGACAGGCATGTGTTAATTATGGTAAAATAAGTGTATGAATATGGAAGATTTCTATAATAATAACGAGAGTTATTTAACTTAATATTTCAGGGAAAAAAATGTTTGAACGTTTTACAGACAGAGCAAGAAAAGTAATGGCGCTGGCAAACCAGGAAGCACAGCGATTCAACCACGAATATATCGGTACCGAACACATCCTTCTTGGCCTTGTCAAAGAAGGCAGCGGCGTAGGAGCTACCGTTTTAAAGAACCTGGACGTGGATATCAAAAAGCTGAGACTTGAAATCGAAAAGCACGTCAAGAGCGGCCCGGATATGGTAACGATGGGTAAGCTGCCTCAAACACCTCGTGCCAAAAAGGTAATAGAATATGCAATCGAGGAAGCAAGGGCGCTGAACCATAATTACGTCGGAACCGAGCATATATTGCTGGGTATCCTCCGGGAAAGCGAGGGAATTGCAGCACAGGTTTTAATGCACATAGGCCTGAAACTCGAAGATGTTCGACAGGAAGTTCTCAATCTGCTCGGAGCAGGCGTTGATGACGGTCCCGCTGAGCTTGGGATGAAAATGGGTCCGGCCTCTATGGCCGCTCGCAAAACAAAGAGCAAAACACCGGCCCTGGATAGTTTTGGTCGAGACCTTACACAGCTTGCTATGGATGGCGAATTAGACCCTGTAATCGGAAGAAAAAATGAAATTGAACGTTTAGTACAGATTTTGTGCCGCCGAACTAAAAACAATCCTGTTCTTTTAGGTGAAGCGGGTGTCGGCAAGACCGCTATTGTCGAAGGTCTGAGCCAGCAAATCATCAACAAGCAGGTTCCCGAGCTTCTTAAAGAAAAACGAATCGTTGTCCTTGACCTTGCAATGATGGTGGCAGGCACAAAGTATCGCGGCCAATTCGAAGAGCGAATAAAAGCTGTCATTAATGAAGTAAGAAGAGCCAAAAACGTCATCCTGTTCATCGACGAGCTTCATACACTCGTTGGCGCAGGCGGGGCAGAAGGCGCTATCGATGCCTCGAACGTATTAAAGCCGGCCCTTGCAAGAGGTGAGGTGCAGTGCATTGGCGCTACTACCCTGGATGAATATCGCAAACACATCGAGAAAGATGGGGCGCTTGAAAGGCGTTTCCAGACTATAATCGTTGAGCCGCCTTCAAAGGACGAAACTCTTGAAATTCTTCGAGGTCTTCAGGACCGTTACGAAGCACATCACAGGGTGCGTTTTACCGATGAGGCACTGTTCCAGGCTGTGGAGCTTTCAACAAGGTACATAACAGGCAGATGCCTGCCTGATAAGGCAATAGATGTAATCGACGAATCAGGTGCGCGGGTAAGATTGAAAAATCTTACACCCCCGCCGGACCTGACGGAAATAGAAGAAAGAATCGAGCAGCTTCAAAGAGAAAAAGACGAAGCTGTAAGAAGTGCAGACTACGAGCGTGCCGCTTCTTTAAGAGATGAAGCGCAGCAATTGCTGGATGAAAAAACCCAGCTCCATAAAGAATGGTACGAGGATAACAAAGAAGCCACAGGCGTAGTTGATAACGAGATTATCGCGGAAGTCGTCAGTAACATGACAGGCGTGCCGCTTACAAGATTGGAGAAAAAAGAAACACAGAGACTATTGGAGCTTGAAGCAGAGCTTCACAGGACAGTTGTCTCCCAGGACGAGGCAATAAACGCCGTAGCAAAAGCTGTAAGGCGAAGTCGAAGCGGCTTGAAAGACCCGAATCGCCCGATGGGATGCTTTATATTCCTCGGACCCAGCGGCGTAGGAAAAACACTGCTTGCTCAGGCTCTCGCTGAGTTTATGTTCAGCGACAGGAATTCGCTTATCCGGCTGGACATGAGCGAATTCATGGAAAAACACAACGTGAGCAGGCTTGTCGGCGCACCTCCGGGATACGTCGGGTACGAAGAAGGCGGCCAGCTTACTGAAAGAATCAGACGCAGACCATACTCAGTGCTTCTTCTGGATGAAATAGAAAAGGCGCATCCCGATGTTTATAACATGCTTTTACAGATTATGGACGAAGGCCGCCTGACAGACAGTTTCGGACGAAGCATCGATTTTAAGAATGTCATCCTGATTATGACCAGCAACATCGGCGCAGATTTAATCAAGAACACCAGCGGCTTCGGATTCGGCAAGAAAACACCTGAAGCTGATTATGAGAAAATGAAAGAAGTTCTCCAGAAAGAAGTGGAGCATCACTTCAGACCTGAGTTCCTGAACCGCGTTGATGATACTATTGTTTTCAAGGCTTTGACAAGGGAACACCTGCAGGTCATAGTGGATTACGAGCTTGCGAAAGTGTTCAAACGTCTTATCGAGCACGGCCTGAAGCTGGAACTCTCGGAACAAGCCAAGGAATTCCTCATTGACAAAGGCTACAACCCGGAATTTGGTGCAAGACCTCTGCGAAGAGCAATCGAGCATTATATCGAAGACCCCCTGTCGGAATCCGTATTGGCAGGAAAGTTCCGAGGTAAAAATCTAATCAAAATCGACGTCCAGGACGAAGAGCATCTAAAGCTCGAAGGCTTCGAGGTGAAAGAGCCAAAAGAAAGCGAAGCTCCAGCAGCAGCAAAACAGGAATAAACATAAACTAAACAAAAAAGCCTCAAGTGAAACAATGATGTCACTTGAGGCTTTTTCTATTTTAAACACTGTCATTGCGAGACTTCGTAGCTTCAGCGAAGTAGTCGCGGCAATCTTCATTTTTCTTCTGTTTTCCGTATTCTGACTCCTGTATTCTTATCCACAGACACGGATTCACACGGGATTTACACAGATTTTCTTATTTTCTTACTTTGTCATTCCCGAGAAGTCGGGAATCTATAATCCAACGACTGATAATCCCGCCAAGCCGCAAAGCTCGCAAAGATACAAGCAACTATTATAGCCGAAAAAAGACACAAGAGGCTCATAAAAAATTCTGTTTTTCATATTCTGTATCCTGTTTTCTGCATTCTTAAAAATTATCTATTTTTTTCTTGCTAATTCCGATAATAATGGTTATATTATTGATTAAGTTGGTTATAGGAAAGTATTTTAAAGTTTTAAGAAAGTAAATCGCAGGTAGTAGAATTAAGCGTTCAGGAGAAGATTATTTATTTATAAGTTGTAAGAAACACCGGA
>CAYSHS010000368.1:0-3659 GCA_964430845.1 uncultured Pirellulales bacterium
GGCGGCTTCGCAGTCGATAAATGGTGGCAGTCGAATATTCCCCATACTTTTATAATAGGAGAAATGGCGGGGACTCACGGTGTAAAACGTCCCGGTGGTTCCGCTCTGAATGCCGGACAAGTTGGCGGCCTGCGTGCGGCTGAATTTATCGTAAACGTTTATGGTTCTGAAATACCAGACTATTCTGAAATGGAAATTGAAAAGCAGATAAGTGAAGTTGCATCTGATTTAGAAAAATTCCAAAATAGTTCAGGTCTTAATCCCAAAAAAGTTTTAGAAGAAATCAGAAGCAGAATGACTGCATCCGGCGGACATATAAGAGAATTGAGAGATGCAGAAAAAGCCTTAAATGAAGCTGTAAAGCTCTATAAAAAAATTAAAACAGATGGTTTCAATTCAGACGATAAGATTACCATGGTTCAAGCGATACAGGCAGAGCATTTAGCTCTGACGAGTATTGCTTATTTGAAAGCCATTGTTGATTTGTTAAAGCAGGGCGAAGGCTCGCGAGGTTCTCATCTCGTTTTGGATAAAGAAGGGATTGAGATTCATCCCGAAATAATCGATAAATCTACGGGAAAACCTTTAAGATTCAAACCAGAAAATGAATCACTTAGAAATACAATCCTGCAAATTGAATATGATGAGACTTCACCTGATTTATTCAGAAGTCAGATTGTTGAATTAAGAAAAGCTCCAACTGAAAGAAAAGCCTTCGAGCCTGCCTGGAGAGACTATAGAGAAAATAAGATTTATAGCTGAAAACAATTATCTCACAAATTAAATTCTATTTTACTGCAACGACTTTTTTTACTTCGGGGACTCTTTCTTTAAGAATTCTTTCGATGCCCAGTTTCATAGTCATTGTAGCTCCGGGACAGCCCTGGCAGGCACCCTGGAGACGGACATTAACTGTATTATCCTCTGATATACCGACTAATTCTACATCGCCGCCGTGAGCCTGAAGGCTTGGTCTAATAGATTCGATTATTTCGCTTACTTGTTCTTCAATAGAACTTTCATTCTTTTCGTTTACGGAATCGCCGCAGCCACATTTTTCACACATTATAAAACTCCAAAATATAGATTAAAATACTAAATCTTAAGTCCTAAATCCTAAACAAATTCAAAATCAAAAAAAATAAAGGTTATAAACATTTGAGTTTCCTTCATTTTGTATTGTTTAGAGGTTAGTATTTAGAATTTAGAAATTCTATAAAAAATCAACAGTTTTTAATTGTAACATTATTTTGTATCCTGACCAGTTATTTTTATACGTTAAAAAAATCAATTTGTAGTCGAAAAAAGGGTAAAATTGAAGAAAACAAACAAAAATGACGAAAATATTTGACAAGAATGAATATTTATTCGTATAATATTCATGTATTGGTTTGAAAACAGACCAGTGCAACCCTGAAACACGGCGGAAGCCGTGGTTACGCAATTATGGCAGGGCAAATAAATTCGATTAAATTGAGCGATTTTCGGACTGAAATCGTTTGGTTGGTCGGAAAAATCGATTAAAGCCATAATTCGGTGGAATAACAATGGCAAAAAAGTGCCTAAATTGCCTAAAGTTCAAAGTGTCTAAAGTTTTGGTTGAATATTAACTTTAGTTCACTTTAGACACTTTAGTTCACTTTAGTCACTGATTAGGTTTATCAGGAAAGGTAAAAAATGACTTCCATATCTGCTGTTTCGGCAGAACCTGCCGAGCAATCCTCAATCAAATCAGGTGCCGAGATTTTTGTCGATACGCTTATCGAGCTGGGTGTCGATACAATCTTCGGATATACAGGAGCAAAAGTTCTACCCCTGTTCGACGCACTTGATATAATGGTAAATAATAATAAGAATGTTAATGAAGAGTTTCGGAGAACAAAAATGTCTGAAAATTCACAAAACACAAAAACAGGTGCCCAGATAGTTGTCGATACGCTCATCGAGCAGGGTGTCGATACTATGTTCGGTTACACGGGCGGCGTGGTTCTGCCTTTATTCGATAAATTATATGACGCACCGATAAATTTTATCGTACCTCGTCATGAGCAGGGCGGCTGCCATATGGCTGACGCCTACGCACGTGCCAGCGGCAAAGTCGGTGTCGTTTTAGCCACCAGCGGCCCGGGCGCCTGCAACCTCGTTACAGGACTGGCTACCGCCATGATGGACTCGGTTCCTATCGTTGCTTTTACAGGACAGGTACGCACGGAGCTTATCGGAAACGATGCGTTCCAGGAAGCCGATATTACAGGAATCACGCGTCCGATAACGAAATATAACTGTATCGTAAAGGATGTAAAAGACCTTGCGCGCACTATCCGTGAAGCGTTTTATATCGCTTCTACAGGCAGACCGGGGCCTGTACTTGTTGATTTGCCTGTTGACGTTTCAGTCAGTAAATACGATACGAGTATTCCATCAGAAATAAAACTTCCCGGCTATCGCGTTTCGAGCAAAGGTCATGCAAGACAAATTTCCAACGCGGCCAAAGCGATAAATCAGTCGGAAAAACCTGTACTTTATGCAGGAGGCGGCGTTATTATAGCTAATGCAAGCCATGAATTGAGAGCATTGGCTGAAAAGGCGCATATTCCGGTTACAATGACTCTTTTAGGTTTGGGGTGTTATGACCAGACTAAACCTGAATCGCTTGACATGCTCGGTATGCACGGCTCAGCTTATGCCAATTACGCCGTACAGGAATGTGATTTACTTATTGCCATCGGAGCACGCTTCGATGACAGGGTTACCGGTAATATAAAAACATTTGCGCCCAATGCAAAGATAATCCATATTGATATTGATCCTGCAAGCATTTCAAAAAATGTTCAGGTCGATATTCCTGTTGTAGGTGATGCGAAAATCATACTTAGTGAACTGGCAAAGCAGGTAGAATATAAGGAAAGACAGGATTGGTTTAAGAAAATTGCCGAATGGAAGAAGAAATTTGCGTTTGGCTACGACAAACAATCCTCAACGATTAAACCTCAATACGTTATCGAGGAAATTTGCAGTCAGACTAAAAACAAGGCCATAATTACAACAGGTGTAGGCCAGAACCAGATGTGGGCAGCACAGTTTTACAAATTTATCGAGCCGAGACAGTTCATAAGCTCAGGCGGACTTGGCACGATGGGATTCGGACTGCCTGCCGCGATAGGTGCACAAATCGCCAGACCTGGCGAGCTTGTTATCGATATTGACGGCGACCACAGCTTTAATATGACTATGACTGAGCTTGCGACCGCGGTTGAGCATAACCTGCCAATCAAGGTTTGCATCCTGAATAACGGCTATATGGGCATGGTAAGGCAATGGCAGGAGCTTTTCTATGGCAGGCGCTACTCGAAAAGTTATCTCAAGAACCCTAACTATGAAGCTCTGGCAAAAGCTATTGGAGCAATTGGAGTGACTGTCGAGAAAAAAGATGATGTTCCAAAGGCAATCGGGCAAATGCTTAAAGAGACGCAGCCATGTGTTGTTGACTTTAGAGTTGAGCCTGAAGAAAATGTCTGGCCTATGGTTCCCGCGGGCAAAAGCCTTAATGAAATGGACGGACTCGATATTCTGGAAAGATTAATATAACAAATAGTGAATAGTATTTAGTCGTTAGTATTTAGTAATTACTAACACCGATGTAGAGACAATAAATACTA
>CAYSHS010000369.1:0-3190 GCA_964430845.1 uncultured Pirellulales bacterium
GTTTGATATTTCTAAGACGGTTATCTATAATATACAGTTCTGTTATTTTAGCAAAATCTTCATATGTTAAATCATTAGGATCTTTACCAAGTTTTTGAGCGGCTGCTTTACTTATTATTGCTTCACTGATTGGGTCTGGTTTTGGTTCCCACACTAATATCCATAAAAAATAAACGCATATTATTATCAAACCAGAAGCAATAAAATATCTGAGGCTTGATGGTTTATTGGGATTGGTATTTTCTTCTTTCATGGTTCCGCCTAATATACCAGCAATAACATATATTGTGTCATATATATTATAGACGCTGAAATCAGAAATTCATTGCAGAAAAATGAAACATTTAGCAGAAACTTTTAACTATTCGTTTTCTTTGTACCAGTGGTCTATTAATTCGAGGAGTTCCTGGCCGGTCTTTGCGGCTATTAGATTTCTTAGGACTTGTTTGCGCATGGGATGGAATCTGCAATAGCGAACGACAAATTTGCGGAAGAACCAGACACATTTTTTCTTGTCATAAAGTTTGCTAACCATATCGAAATGTTTTTTCATCATCTCTGCCTGCTCGGCCATAGAAGGAGGTTCTGGAACAGGTTTGCCTTCCCAGACTTCGATAAGGTCTTTATAAATCCATGGATTTCCAACCGCGCCGCGAGCGATTTGCACGCCGTCTATTTTCGAAGTTTTGAGTTTGTTAATAATATCCACCGGCTCGAAAAGGTCACCGCTTCCGATTATCTTCAGGTTTGGAAACTCGCTTTTTACTTTCGCGAGAATGTCCCAATTCGATGGGCCGGAAAATCTCTGCATAACCGTTCGGCCGTGAATTGTAATCGCGTCAATTCCCAAACGTGATACTTCCGATACTATTTCATAAAAATAGTCTTTCGACTGCTCGCTCGAATCGTAGCCTATACGAACCTTAATTGTGAGCGGGCATGTCACTACCTCGCGCACTCTTTTGTAAGTTTCGAGCACATTATCAGGGTCGTTCATCATCCAGCCGCCCCGCTTCCGGTTGACAACTTTCGGCGTGGGACAGGAAAAGTTCAAGTCGATTATATCGTAACCGGCATTTTGAAGGTCCTTTGCGGCTTTTACCATCATTGCCATATCATTATCGAAAATTTGCGCACCGACTGGATGTTCATCTTCGTGCGGCTGAAAGCCCGGTTTTCGCAAAATCTTCGGATGAGCAGCGCTTTTAGCGAGCATAACGCCCGCAAAAGTCAGAGGCGCACCGAAATCGAGCGCGAGCCTGCGCATCGCGTAATCGCTATAGCCACTCAAAGGTGACTGAAGAAAAGGTACTTTTAATTCGAGATTTCCAATTTTTAACACAGTTAAATTCTGCCCATAAATTTAATAAGATATTTAGGGGGGTAATTTAACCACAAATGAACACGAATGAACACAAAAAACTTTTTTTTGACAAGATTTACAGGATGAACGGGATTAGCTTTTTTGATTACTTTTTTTGCTATTCCCCATAAGTTACTACAGTTTCTTTTGTTTTCAGGTCCACGTTCACAAATACTTCGCCGCCCATGCCAAGCATTCCTTTGGAGAGATCATCCGGGAGCAATTCCTTCGGCTTAAAAGTAACCCGCCAAATCCATTTGTTGTTCATAATAATCTGCTGAGCCGATGTAAGTATATAAAGTTTTGAATTAAACGACTGCGACATTTTGTCTTTATATAAAGCCTGAATAGCAAGATTAATTACCTCCTGAATATTTCCTGTATCGGCGGTAATTTTAGGCTGCGGTTTGGACGCAGGAGTATCTTTCTTGATTTCTGCAAGCATTTCCTGTATAGCTTCACTTGCGAAGTTACGAATTTGTGAAACTGTTAAATCTTCTGTTGGCCAAGTTACACGAACATAGATATAGAATTCATCTTTAAATTCTATATTGCAATACTGATTTTTGTTATTGGAATCATTAACTACAAGTGTCTGGAAATCAGATTTGTCTAATTCACAGTTTATATTTTGCTGGCCTGAATCAGGATTAAGAAAAAAGCCAAAACGTTCTGTTACATATGCAGGATTACTGTTGTACATTTGACTATATGTTATACGAAGGCCATTTTTTAGTATAAATTGTTTTATCGCAATAAGATTTTCCCTGTTAATAATTTTTTCATCTGATTTATCGTTTCGTATTCTAAGGCTTACATCTAATGTTTCTGCGGAAGCGACAAAGGTCATACAGAAAAACAACAAACATACTTTTAAAGCACTTTCTTTAAACATATCTTTCTCCCTATTTAATGGTGGGGCAGAGCCTCCACCCTACAAAATTAAACACCCCCTATTATCCAAAAGCAATATCCGGCTATAAAGTAAAAAGTATGTAAAATCTTTGCTTCAATCTATTTCAAAGCATTCAGAAATTCATCTATTGTCAGACCTGACCTTGCAATAAGACTTCTTAATGTTCCGCGAGCTACTTCAGTATGGTTTGGAATTGAAAGTGTCACAATATGACCTTATTTTGTTAAAATGATGTGACTGCCGCGTTGCCGGGAAACTTGCCAGCCGAATTTTCCAAATGCTTTTACCACCTCTCTCGACTTCAAGATTGGTACAGGCGGCATTAAACTGTGATCTCCACCTGCCGCGTTTCGACCGTCAGAGGCATACCTTTTTCCGCCCGAACTTCAAGACATTCTTTAATCGCTTCGCGAATATTATCCTCTGCTTCCAATTCAGTTTTGCCCTGGCTGATACAGCCCGGGATAGCCGGACATTCCGCAATAAATACGCCGTCTTCGTCCTGGCTCAGAGTGATAACAAACTTCATATTACTATCCTCAATTAAGCATTTTTATACTGTATTTTACAATAGTTATTATACCTGATTGTTAAGTAATATGCAAATATTTATAATTATCACTATATACTAAGCGCAAAAATAGAAACTATTCACCAATCACAAATCACGACTCGACTGAGCTCGTCGAAGTCTATTTACTAAATTATGTTCTTAACTTTCTTGAAGTAGCAGCGGAAAACATTCCAATAGCGGCTAAAAGAAACGCTCCGGGAACTGGAACAACATTGGTCTCAAATCGAACATCGTCTAAAAAAATAAATGTTACAATTTCATCATCCAACTCATTCGCTAACAGAAAAGAAAGGGTATAGGAGCCAGCATCATTGTTCCAGCCGGTCAGATCAAAAGC
>CAYSHS010000369.1:3200-3654 GCA_964430845.1 uncultured Pirellulales bacterium
CAATTTAGTATATGAATCAGAAAAATCTCCATTGCTAAAAGTTGCTGTAAATGTATCTGTATCACCGCCAATATCCGAAAAAATCTCGATTTCAAACAATAATTTAGTCACATTAGAAGGCAGGAAAATATTATACTGAGACAATGTGCTCTCTTCAACATCTTCACGCAAGATAGCAAATCCGTCCCCCCCGGCTTCACTATCACTTAATATAATTGAATTGGAAAGCGTCCATCCTGCATAGCCAGTATCTGAAAAATCTCCGTTTATTATGTTAGCATTAGCTGGACATGCAAGAAACCAGATAATTGATAAAACAAAAATAATTGAAATTATAGAAGGTCTGTACCTGTACATTTTCTTCACCCTTATAAAAAACTCCATTTTCTTGCGGGATTCAACTCTTCTTAAAAACAATACCGCAAATCAGGAAGAGCTTATAACATATTACGTC
>CAYSHS010000370.1:0-3644 GCA_964430845.1 uncultured Pirellulales bacterium
ATCAGCTCCTTTCTACAAAGTATTTACTGTGTGCCGGATTTCTTTTATCTTGTTGCGTATATTGTAATAGCTGGCTTTCTTCTTGTGTGCGATTTGCCTGATTGAAAATCCCATGAGAAAATAATCTCTCGCTATTGAAATTTCTTTTGGTGTAAAGTGCTCGGGATTATTCAGGCATGAAACATAAATGTCCAGGGTTCGCTTGATTTTCTTGATTCTTCTCAAAACGCTGCTGTGGCTCATTTTGAGCAGCAGGGCGATCTGCCGATAGCTTCTGCCGTTTTCAAAATACATAGACATAATAATTTTATCCCGTCCTTTTAGCAAAAAGAGCCGGCTTGGCAGGATTTCGAGACTATGCCGGCGAATGTTTTCAGGCTCAGTTGCGTCTCTTGCGTTTCCAGCAGGTCTTATTGCCATTTGTGATACCAATTTAATAAACATTGAATAATATAAGTTATATAAATACCAAACTATATATAAATATTAACTATATAAAATATTTGTTCAAGTATTTTTTTGAAAAATATTTAAATAATTTACTGGCTGGAAAAGTGTGTTTGCGTATATCACTGGCAGGCAAGGATTTATGAAAATGCAATAAGACAAAAAAATTTCCAAAAATTATCAAAAAAACAATCCGGGCATTATTTTTTCTTTCCAAAGTATGCCCTGAACCGTTCTGGTACAGGGTATGCCTTTTCTCATTTTTGCAAAAGTTCAGATAAAAAAAGGAAATGCTTGCATTAATCAGGAAAAGGAGTATATTGATTATGATAATATAAGACCTTAATTTAAGAAATGCAGGTTAAAAGGAAGTTATGTCGGGAAGGAATCCCAGGCTGGTTGTAGTTGGCGGCACATATATCGATATGGCGATAAGATGCAGCCAAATCCCTTCTACGGGCCAATACGTCATCGGTACGGCATTATCGTACGCGATAGCAGGTCATGGGCCTGTTCAGGCAGTCCAGGCGGCCCTGTGCGGCTGCGAAGTCTCTCTTATAAGCAAAATAGGCGGGGATTCGTTTGCAAAAATGATTATTGAAGGACTGGCCGAATACAAAATTAACTCGGATTATGTGCAGGTCGTAAAAGCGAAAAACACGGGCGTAAGTGTAACTATGGTAAATGCCGAAGGAGAGAATGCGGGATGTTTTTACAGCGGTGCCAACTGTGCGCTGGTTCCTATGGATATAACCGCTGCTGAAGATGCAATTTCCGATGCGGATGTGTGCCTGATTCACGGCGAATTGCCCCAGGATGCAATAGCTGAAGCCATACGATGCGCCAAGCTGCATGGGACGAAAACCATTCTCAATCCTGCAAGGCCTCTCGAACAAAAAGGCCAGGAAAACGAAGACCTTCCGAACGAATATTTCCTGGTCGATGTGATAATCCCGAATTTGTCCGAAGCAGCGGATATTACCGACCAGACGACGGTGGATGTTCGCACTGGCAAGCTCATCGGCTCCGATTTAATCGCTCGCGGCGTGAAGCACGCCGTGATTACTATGGGAAGGAAAGGAAGCCTGGTAGTTGACAGAGAGGGAGCCGACCATATTCCGGCATTTGATGTCGAGCTTGTAAATCAATCGGGAAGGGGAGATGCCTTTACCGGTGCGCTGGCCGCGTATTGTGCGATTGAGGATGATATTCGGGGGGCCGTCAAATTCGCTTCTGCCGCAGGTGCCCTGGCCTGTACCAAATTCGGCCTGATAGAAGCCCTGCCAACTAAAGCTGATATTATCCAACTGCTGCAAAAGCAGGATATGGAACATGAAATATAAATCACTCACTGAACTTATGCAGCTCATAATCAATCCTGTCATTTCAGAAACGAGTAATAAACACGACTTTGAATGTCTGTTTCAATTCTTATATTTTAAATATGGGGGCAGACAATGAAAAGGTCAGATTTAATTATGGGACTTGCTATCCTCGCGATAGGTGTAGTTATTATCATACTCATCCTTGTTTATTCGTAATTGCCTGGATTTCGTGATAATAAAGAATTAACCCGCTTTTGCGGAACAGTCAATATTTCCCCGTGAGCAGAAATAGGAAGGTTGTTATTACGAATCCGTCAAAAGCGGATGCAGTAATCTTCGTCATTTTTTTTCATATATTTCTATCTAAAAACCATGTCACTTTGCCTATTTTAACATCCTTGTTTTTGGCTCATTTTTCAATCAAACACGCACCGCCCTTTTAAAAAAATAAAAAAAATGCAAAAAATTTTTATTGCAGGCCGCATAAGAGTTTAGCGTTTTTCGTAAACAGGAAAATATCAGGTAAATCAATCATACACGCACCACCTTACACTATTAATTATAGAGGCGCTAATATTTTTTGCCTCTTGAAAATAAAAGTTGAAAAATGAAAAAAACGGAGAACTAAAAAATGGCATTTGAGACCGGGATATTTCAGGACAAAAAAATTCATTCGGATTTTATCGACTGGCTCGTGGAATCGCAATGGCCGCAGCTTAATATTCACTTCGAGAAACTGTGGAATTATTACGCTAATCCGGCGATACAAATCAACGACAGCAGGCTTATCGAAAACGGGCATCGTTACATCCAGGCCCAGGAGCTTGGTCTTCCCTCGCGAATAACAGGCTATACGCATACAGGCTCGCTCGGCACGAGACAATTGTCGGACGTTCAGCGAAAAGAAGTCGTGATCGAGAACGATATAGCCTGGCGAGTGAATGCTATCGTCGATTTTTTGTTCGGAAAGCCGGTCGGTATAGTTTCAAAATCACCGGACGAAGGAAAAAGTGCAGAAGTCGAGATGTTATTAAAGGCATTATTTTCCGCCAATGGTGCAATTGGATTTTTCCAGGATATGGCAGTGCTCGGAAGTGTTTACGGTTTCGTCGATTGCTTCGTCAGGCCTGGCGAACAAATCACCGGACGAGTCACTTCCTCCTCCTTCCACAACCACCCACAGGATTCCGGCGGAACCGGGTCCCTCGAAGATGCACAACGATTGATACAGACAATCGCACTGGAGTTGATTGAAGCACCAAGAGCACTGCCGATTCTGGATGAAAACGACTACAAGAAAACCAGGTATTACGTGCAGCATTTCTATCAGAAGAAAAACGCCCTTACAGGGAAAAGCTCATTTCTATCGAGAATATTATCAGGCGGGAAAAGCACAGGCGAGTCTCGGCAGATTGTTGCAGTGACCGAGATAACCTCCGCGGATGCCTGGCAGAGATACGAAGATAAGCAGCTTGTCGCCGAGGGTGCGATGCCATGGGGATTCCTGCCGGTGGTGCATATCCAGAATATTGCACAACCGTATTTTTACGAGGGATGCAGTGATGTCGAGCCGTTGATAGCGCTGCAGGACGAGCTGAATACCAGGTTGAGCGACAGGGCCAGCAGAATCACATTTCAGTCTTTCAAGATGTATCTTGGCAAAGGAATCGAGGGCTTCGAGGATAAACCCGTATCGCCCGGCAGGATGTGGTACACCGATAATCCGGACGCCTGCGTGGAGGAATTCGGCGGCGATGAAGCGACACCGAGCGAAGGGCTGCACATAGCCGAAATCAGGGAGGCTATGGACAAGGTCAGTTCGGTGACGCCGTTGGTGGCGGGGATATTGAAAAACAGGCTTGGTAATCTCAC
>CAYSHS010000371.1:0-3622 GCA_964430845.1 uncultured Pirellulales bacterium
ATAATCTGGGGTTATGGCTTTCCGTATGCTAAAATTATAACAGACCCAAATAACAAAATTGAAATCGTTAGCCAATCAGAAGAAATTAATGGCCATAGGATTATAAAATTGTCCGGAACAGCTTTTAATGGAAATGGTACCCTGACATTGTGGATATGCCCTCAGCTAAATTTTATGCCTTTAAAAACACAGGCTGTTCGAAATAAAGACCAAAATGCCATCATTCGTTCTCTTTCTGATTTTGTCAGACTTTCCAATGGTCTGTTTTATCCCCAAAAAATAACATTAGGGGATCCCAATACTTTATATTCGGCAACTATGGAGATGACTGATATTTCCATTGATCCAATTCCAGAAAGTTTCTTCCGACCGTCACTGCCTCCGAATACACAGGTATCAGACCTCGTTAATGGTCTTGTATATTATACTACTGCTGATGCGAATAATCCTGATAATATGAGGCTGATTTCGCTTGCTGGGAAGGCTCTGCCTGATTTGGCTCAGTTTAATGTCAGGCTTAATCCAGACACTAAAAAAAATAAAATGCTTCTTGTATGCTTCTTTGATTACGAGCAGCGGCCGTTAAGGAATTGCATTCAGCAATTGAGTAAAAGAGCACAAGAGCTTGAGGCAAAAGGTATTGAAATTATTGCAGTTCAGACTTCAATGATAAAGCAGGAAACACTCAATGAATGGATTAAAGAAAATATTATTTCATTTAAGATTGGAATGATTAAAGAGAACGAAGACCAAACACGTTACAATTGGGGAGTAAAAGCGCTTCCCTGGCTGATTTTTACTGATAAAAACCACATTGTACAAGCGGAAGGTTTTTCGATAATTGAGCTTGATGAGAAAATAAAAACAATGGAAGGTAAAAAATGAGCGTGAAGAAACCACAACACTTCATGTGGCATAAGTACCTAAGCCTTATAAAAAAATTAGCCTAACATCATGCAGCACAGGTATTCTGCACCTGCAGGCATGGGCGGAATGCCTATGATACCTTTAAAATCGTAACAATCGTTACAGTATGCACAATCGCCACAAAGAAAGTATAAAATGAAAAAGCGGCTGTAAATTTGCAGGAAGGGGGGTAAACCTGCCTATTTTTTTGGTCGATAAATTAGCTGGATTTACGACAGATGAGAGCTGGCAGGCAGCTTTCACGTCATAATAACTAATACCGGATGCGAGGTGTATGAGTCAATTACTTGAAATTCTCGGCAGGGCGATTACTATCGATACAACTGAACTTATATGGCACTGGCTGAACGCGGTCACGCCACCGACTGATGATAGTAATAACAAACAATTTTATCAGCTAAATAACGCAATTGAGCTATTAGGACAGCAAAAAATATCGGCGTCTGCAGAGCAAATAAGGATGTACCTTTTCGAGAATCCCGGCTGCACATACGGCAGGCTTGTTTCAGCCGCTATTCTGCTTCAGAATAATCAAATCCAGGAAGCTCTAAATGAGTTGAATTCAGTCTATATGAGGGAACCAAATAATACAATGGCTCTATATACGCTCGGATATTGTTACGAGCGGCTCGGCAGGGAGGCTCAGGCTGTCGAATTTTACCAGGATTGCCTGAAATTCAAGAGGTATTTACAACTGCCCGCTCAGAGACTTGCGGCTATCTATTTTAAAAATAACCAGCTTGAAAAAACCATCGAGCAATATCAGCTGCTGAAAAACGAATACCCTGACGATATTTCAGCTTTAATAACACTTGGGCATTTATATATAGCAACAGGCAAGTTTCAGGATGCAGTCGAGACCTTTAATTCCGCGATATTGATGCACCCTGACAATTATTTCACACAAGATGAGGAAACCGAACAGCTTCTCGCTGATGAGAATTTTTACGATGCTCTTGAGCGGATAGAGGATTTATTGCAGGACCAGCCATACAGGGCGGATTTGTTAATGAAGCATGGTGACATCCTCCGCATGATGGGCGCCACAACAGACGCAGTTTCGGAATATGAGCAGGCAGTTCGTCTGTGTCCCGATTTGCTCGAGGCAACTATAAAGCTCGGTACTCAGTATTTACAATTGCAACATGAACAGCTTGCGGCGGAGCAATTTAACAGGGCGTTCGAGTTAAACGATAATATAGTTGATGCATATATTGGCCTGGCGATTTCGCAAAAATTTGCGGGAAAACTGCCGGATGCTTTGGCAACATTGTCTCTGGCGGCTGCAATTGCGCCGAACAGCTCGTTATTATTTTCTGAAATGGCCTCAATTCATTTCAGGTTAAGCCTGAAAAACTGCGAACCAATTTTCCATAACGTCCAGGATGATATGACAAAAGCTGTAATTGACGCGCACAGGCAGCAAATCACACAGCGTCCTCAAAATCCCGACCTATATTACAGGCTCGGGATTTTAATGATGAATATCAGCAGGTTTTCCGATGCAATTGAGCTTTTCGAGAACGCTCTTCAAATAAATCCGCTTTTTTCCCGTGCAAGAAGCAAATTAGCTGTTTGCTTTTTTCAAACAGGAAGGCAATCTGATGCTTTGGACTGCATTTCATTCCTCAATACATACGATAAAGATACGCTCGAGCTTCACTATAAAACTGCGATACTTTACTGCAACAAGATAAAGTTCGCATCTTCGATGCTCAATCTCGAGCACCAGCTTGAGAATAATTACGCATCCCCTGAGGCTTCGGTAAATATTTCGATAATTCTGCAAAATCTTGGCCTTCTCGACAGAACAGCAGCAATGTGGGACAGCCTCGTCGATACCGCCAGCTTTGCTATAAATTCCGATTATCAATTCTAATTTAAACGCAAAGTTCGCGTCGAACGCAGAACTACCTGATGCAGTAAAATCCCAAATCGCCTGAATGAAACATAACATACATTATAGGACGTTGAGAATCGTGGTGATTTTTCATAAAGTGTCATTTGATATGTTTTGCATTAATAAATTATTTGAGATGATTCTCGCAGTGAGATTGGCCTGCCTAAGATTTCGGCATACAGAATTGCCCTTTTCAAGGCGTCTGGATCGGAAAAGCTCGGCAATAAACCTGGCGGACTCTTTTGAGAGGCTTTATGATAAATAAGATGTTCCTGATTTTCCTGGATAGGCGGTTCCTTTAATTCGGGTATATTTTCCAATTTGGCATCAATTGTAGGAAGCTCCATAATGCTAACACCGAGAGCTTCATCTGCCGCACTCGTATGAATATGCGATTGAGTCATTACGGGAGTATTTACATTAATTACAGGTTTTTTCGTCAATACCTGGGTAGGAACAGGAACAACAGTGGTTTTCTGGCTGCCTGAAACTGCAACAGACGTAATTTTTTGAGCATCTGGTCTGAAAGGGTGCTGCTGCATTTTTTTGGGCTGCAAAATGCTCTCAAGGAACTGCTCGACTCGGTCCTTTTGCATTTTTGCTTTTTCTGTGTTGATTTGTGCTCTTTGGGAAGGTCTATTAGAAACAGGTCTCTTTTGCTGCTGTTTTTGTTGTTTCTGGACCATTATGATATTGCGAATGACCCATAAAACAATAAAAAACGCTACAATTAAAATATTAAATAAACCTTCGGAGCCAGGTCTGCTTGCAGCTAAGACAAATTGTATAAAATAA
>CAYSHS010000372.1:0-317 GCA_964430845.1 uncultured Pirellulales bacterium
AAGGGACAAAAACAGCAGAGGTATCTTCTCTGCGAAACACCGACCAAAAGTCGCAGCTTGCGGCTGATTATTGCGTCGCTTTTGCTTGCTTCCGGTTATCGGAAAACGCTTCAGCGGCCAGTAATCAATCAGAAGCAGCACAAAGGGCAATGTCACTAACATTTGTTTGGCCATTAAACCGAGAGCAAAAACAAACATAACAGTCAAATAAGCCGTCAGCCGCGTCCTGCGGGCATAACGAATGTAAAACAGCATTGTAAGCAGCCAGAAAAAGGTGCTCAGGACATCTTTGCGTTCGGAAACCCATGCAACAGATT
>CAYSHS010000372.1:327-3600 GCA_964430845.1 uncultured Pirellulales bacterium
AAAGCCGAAGGCCAAAAACTGCCTGTTGAAAACCTTAAAACAAGAAATAAAAGTATAGTATTGGCTATGTGCAGCAAGACACTTGTCAAGTGATGCCCGGCGGGTTCAAGACCAAAAAGACTACAATCGAGAATATGAGACAGCCATGTCAAAGGATGCCAGTTATATGCCTGATTTGTGGTAAAAGCCCATTTTATACTCTGCCATGTCAGGCCGGACTGAATAGCGGTATTTTCGGTGACATAAAGAGGGTCGTCAAAATCAATGAAACCGTTATTGAAGACATGCCAATATACAATCACAATAGCAGCCGCCAAAGCAAAGCATACAAGCAGCGACCGGTATTTTTTTTTATTGTCATCCATATTAAAGCCGTCTAAAGACAGCCAAATCCATATTTGATACTGTCGAAAAAATTAATTGACGATGTTTTGGCAAAGAATCGAATATAATAAATTAACTTTTAAAAATAAACCCTTTTTTCCTCAACATCTGGTATATTTAGAACTCTGTTTTAATTGAAAACGTATTTTTTGTGAAAATTGTTGTAATTGGTGAGACCTCACAAGTTGACTAAAAGGCAGAAAATTTTAATAGCCGGACAGGTGCAGGGAGTTGGTTTTCGCCCGGCAGTTTATAGAATTGCGTCAGAGCTTGGACTTTCAGGCTTTATTTATAACGATACGAGCGGCGTAACCATAGAATTGCAGGGCCAAACAGAGAAAATCTCTGCATTTCTAACAAGACTCGATTCCACGTCAGACAAGCCGCCTTTAGCTCATATAGAAACATGTAAAGTCAGTGATATTCCTCTGGTTGAAAATGAAAGTAAGTTTGTTATTCTATCGAGCGATTCGCGGGGAATCCCCATTTCACAGGTTACCGCAGATACAGCAACCTGCAATGATTGTCTCAATGAAATGCGCGATAAAAACGACTTCAGGTTTGGCTACCCATTTATTAACTGCACGAATTGCGGGCCGCGATATTCGATAATTAAAAATATTCCCTACGACAGGCCGAATACGACAATGGCGGTTTTTAAGATGTGCAAAAAATGTGCTGCGGAATACGAAGATGTAACAAATCGGCGTTTTCATGCTCAGCCTGTTGCATGTGCAGCCTGCGGACCGAAAATATGGCTGGCAGACAGCGCCGGTAAACAAATCGAAACACAGACTGATAAAGTCATTGCAAAAACAGCACAAATGCTTTTAGAAGGGAAAATTGTAGCAATAAAAGGGCTTGGCGGATTTCATTTGGCTGTTGATGCACTTAACAACAATGCGGTAAAACGCCTGAGAGAAAGAAAGAAACGTGACCATAAACCATTTGCCTTGATGACCGATTCAATTGAAAAGATAAAACAATACGCAATTGTTGACAACGCATCGGAGAAGATTCTAAAAAGCCCTCAAAGCCCAATCGTGTTATTACCTAAAAACAAAGCCAATTTAATCGCTTCAGATACAGCAAAAGGAGTTGGAACTTTCGGTTTTATGCTTTGTTATACGCCGGTGCATTTCCTGATTTTCGCACATGGAATAGATGTTCTGGTGATGACCAGCGGCAATATTTCTGATGAGCCATTAATTTGCAAAAATGATTATGCGTTGGAAAAGTTAAAAGATGTAGCAGACGCTTTTTTAATGCACGACAGGGAAATCTTCAGGCAGATAGATGACTCGGTAGTTCATATTATTGAAGATAAACCTGTCCTAATTAGAAGGTCAAGAGGATATGTTCCCACGCCTGTAATAATGAAAAGAAATTGCGAGCGAGATGTTTTTGCGGCTGGAGCAGATTTGAAAAATACTTTCTGTTTCGCAAAAGGAAACCAGCTTATTTGCAGCGAGCACATAGGAGACCTCGAAGACGCGGAAGTTTATCATCATTATATAAACTCAATCGAACATTTGGCCAAGTTATTTGAAGTTGAGCCTGAAATTGTCGCCTGCGACCTTCACCCGGGTTATATGTCAACGCAATATGCACAGACGTGTCGCGGGCTTCCAGCCCGCGAAAATATAACTGAAACAGCCATGCCGCAGGTAATCCAGGTACAGCACCACTGGGCACATGTGGCTTCAGTTCTGGCTGAGCACAAAATAAACGAGCCGGTTATTGGCCTGGTCTGCGATGGCACTGGTTACGGCATAGATGGCAAAATCTGGGGTTGTGAATGCCTGATTGCTTCATTGGAGAAATTTGAGCGATTCGGCCATTTAGATTATTACAAATTGGCGGGCGCAGATAAAGCAAGTAAGGAAGCAATAAGGCCGGTATTGTCATTATTAAAGAAAGCATACGGAAATGAGTTTTCCTTAGAAAAATTCGACCGGCTTCTCAACAAAATCGAACATGACAAAATAAAAAAGCAAATCATCTTAGAACAGATTGAAAAAAGTGTAAATTGCGTAGAAACATCGAGTCTCGGTCGAATTTTCGACGCAGTCGCGGCTATGCTCGGATTCGGAAACTATAATCATTTCGATGCCCAGTTACCTATGGCACTGGAAGCTGCTGCTTCTGAAAATGTCGAAGATGAGTATAACTTTTCTATTTTTTTAGAGAATGAAATGCAAAATATTGATATTGGCCCAATGATTAAAGGGATTGTGTCGGATTTAGAGCAAAATATCAACAAAGGAATAATCTCGGCCAAATTTCATAATACTCTCGCAAGTGCATTACTTGAAATGGCGAAAAAAGCAAGAAAAACCACAAATATCAATACAACAGCACTTAGCGGCGGCGTATTCTGCAATCGATATTTATTAACTCGCCTAATAAAACATCTGAGGAAAAATAAATTCAGAGTCCTCTATAATCAACAGGTTCCATCGAATGACGCCTGCATCTCCATTGGTCAGGCTTCTATTGTATCTTTCGTTTCTTTGGGTTTATTGAATCCCTTAGTCCAAAAATAAAGGTCAACAACTCTCATAATAGGATATGTGACATTATAATAACAAATAGTTTGTTGTTGTAATATCGTTGCCATAATAATTCATACTTCTGATCAAGTAGTAAGTCTATTACACCACCATATATTGTGTAATCTTTTTGCATTAAAGAGCCTGATCCTCTAAACATACCCCAACTTGCCAGAAAAAATCCAAGATGAAGACATGCTAATTCTTTTTTTGCTTTTTGCTTCTCTCTACTCAATTCATGATAGCGTTGAAAGAAACTATAACATCTATCCCATGACCTTCCTCGATTAGCAGGATCTTCGACTATCGGTGATAAACATTGTTCCGCTACAATGTG
>CAYSHS010000373.1:0-3594 GCA_964430845.1 uncultured Pirellulales bacterium
AATAACAACCGAAACTACAACTAAATCGCAAATATCGTTTTGATTTTGGTTATTTATTGTGGACTTAATAAGTATGAATAAAGGGCTGAATAGCATCCGAGCTGTCAGCCCTTTACGTATCCTGGGCGTATGAAGGAGTTAAGTCATCAACACCGATACTATGGAGTTATCACTCGGTCATAGATCCGGACATCATCTAGCAAGCCGGAGAAAAAAGTTCCTGAATCGAGACCTTTTCCGGCACCGATGTATAAGCCTCCTTCTGAAATTGGCAAAGCATTTTGTGTGTCTATAGTCGCAATAACATCATTGACGTACAAGATTCGATATGTACCATCCCAAGTGAAGCCAACACGGTGCCATTCGCCATCTGTTATTACTACATCTGATATAAGATCACAGGCACCTCTGCCACCTTTAAGCTCTGTCATTAAGTGACCTTCTGTATCTGTAGAAAGCCAATTTGTGCCATCAGCCTGTGAGATGATAACCTGTCCCGGCAGGCCGCCCTTGATCCAGACAAATACGCTGAACTGGCCATCTGCTGGATTTAAGACAAATGGTGTACTCACATAGTCATCAATTCCATCGAGTCCTATAGCACCATTGATAACACCATCATCAGGGTGCCAAATAACGTCACCAAAAACATCAGCATCATGGCCACCTGTGCTGTCGTGAGCGACAGTTCCATCGATTTCATCAAGCTTGTAGTGTGCAATGAATGTGTCATCCTCAATCCAGTTGTTCATAAATAATTGCAGGTCGTTTTTATTCACGAAACCATCACCCAATGGCATCGGAGCGATATCGCAGAGGGATTCATTTGTACCCCAGTTCCCAGTCATTATCAATAAATCATCAAAATCCACCATTCCATCGCCATTGAAGTCAACTATTGGCTCATTTGTATAGACTGTTGAAAGAGAGGGGCACGGGTGCGGTCTGTCAGTTCCACCGATTAGATATATCCTGTTATTAACAAGCTCGGCTGTACAGCATGCTCTCAAGAATGGCACATCCTCTTCTAATGTCCATGTATCCGTCACTGTATCATATACTTGAACTGCGGTGTAAGGATAACTTGTACTTATTTCCCATCCCCCAATTATTACGATCTTATTGTCTAACACTAATGAACCCATCTGACTCGTAGCTATAGGCATATCGCTTTTCTGCGTCCAGGTATTAGTTGAAGGATCATACTCCTGTACAGATGGTTCAGCATGGAGACGCGGTCTTCCCCCAATGGCGTATATCTTTCCGTTTACTACGCTAGCGCTTAACATTCCTCTGTTCAGAGGCATATCTGCCTTTGTTGTCCAGGTATCTGTCGCGGGATCGTACACTTCCACAGTTGTGAGAGCCGTGTATCCAACAGTAGGATACCCACCGATAGCATAAATTTTCCCATCGAACGTACAGGTTGCCACACACCACCTTGCTGTTGGCATATCTGATTTCATGGTCCAGTTGTCAGTGGCCGGATCATATTCTTCCACGGTTGAAATGGTTATCCAACCCCCGTCCCAAATATCACCTCCCATAACATAGATTTTTCCATCAACTACGGCGCTAGATCCGACAAAATCACACCTTGCTGTAGGCATATCCGCCTTTCTTGTCCATGTATCAGTGACGGGATCATATTCCTCCACGGTCGAAAGTGCATAGCAGTCAGGTTCACTTGTTGCACCGCCGATAACATAAATCTTGCCGTTGACTACAGCGGATGTATGCGCGCATCTCGGTGTTGGCATGTCGGTCTTCTTAGCCCAGGTGAAATCCGCCCTTGCACTGCCGTCAAACACAATCGCGGCTACAAATACAACTAAAAATAACCTGATTTTTTCACAATTTAACCATTTCATAATAAACCTTCCCTTCTGCCCTTTTTACTATGGGTTTTGTACAAATTGTTGATTTTTACCAATTTCAAACCATTAAGAGGCTGCTAAAGGTTTTCACATCTAAAAGCCTCTAACTTTAAACACCGCAAAAATTTTGAATCTTGCGCAGACAGAAGAAATTTTTTGAATATTTTTTGGCTATAAGGTGATAAGTGCTTGCTATTTAAGATGTTATTTTTATAATAGAATATCAAATATCCTGAAAAAGTTTTGTGCTTGTATGTATTTTTAAACCCTAAATTAAGGGCGCACCTACCATGCAGTACAACGATAAGACAGATATGGGTGGAGTAGGAGAGGCATTTCTAACGACTCACTGGTCTATCATCGAGAACGTTGGCTTGAAAGATGATGATAGAAATCAAGCCATGATCAGTCTTTTACTGAGTAAGTACTGGAAGCCTGTTTATTGTTACCTGCGGAGGAAAGGCTATGATAATGAGCAGGCCAAAGACCTGACACAGGGCTTCTTTCATGAAGTTGTTCTGGGCCGAAGTCTCATACAGAAGGCAGACCAATCCAAAGGGCGCTTTCGATCGTTTCTGCTTATAGCATTAAATCGTTATCTTATCACCGTTAAAAAGGGCCAGGCTGCACAGAAACGAATTCCCAAAGGTAAGCTCGTTTCGCTGGATGTGGAAGATTTACCGGAGTTGTGTATGATAAACTCAGATTTGACTGCCGAGGATTCTTTTAACTACGCATGGGTATCTTCACTGCTCGAAGAGGTTATAAAAGAGGTAGAAGCAAAGTGCCATGAAGATGGCAAAACAGTACACTGGCACGTTTTCTATGACCGTGTTTTGGAACCTATCATGGAAAAAACCGAATCACCCCCGATGAAAGAAATCTGCCGCCGATATGGCCTAAAGAGTGAGAGCGAGGCATCCAATATGATGGTTACAGTTAAGAGGCGTTTCCAGACAGCTTTGAGAAATCATTTACGTAATCTGGTCATATCAGAGGAACAGGTTGATGAAGAATTTTCAGAAATTATGAGATTTCTTCCAAAGATTGCGCAAGATCACGGATAAATGCAGTATTTATTTATAGAGATGCAGAAAAACGTTATTTCTGTAATTATTCGTTGATCTTTTTTTGGGTATAGAAAAATGAAAAAGAAATCGATATCTGATCTGGATCCAGAGCAACTAAGACAGCTTTTAGCATTAGGTAAAGAAGAACAGGAGCAATCCGATGATTCCTCTAAGGCTAAGGCACAAACCGTTCCAGAAGTTACAGCGAGCATGTTTATGGATAAAACCGGCTCTCAGATAGGTCCTTTTCGTATCGAAAAGGAGCTTGGCCGCGGCGGTGCCGGGGTAGTGTATCTGGCTCACGATACAAAATTGGATCGTAAGGTTGCTATTAAGAGCCTGCCGCCGGAGCTTGCTGACAACGAGAAATTTCAGGCACGTTTCCAGCGTGAGGCGAAATTGCTGGCATCTATGAATCACCCCAATATTGCTGCTATACATGAGGAGCTTGAAGAGTCGCAGGGACAGAAATATTTAGTGCTTGAGTATGTTCCCGGTATTACACTAAGGGAGAAAATCGCTCAAGGTGCTATGGAGTTGAAGGATGCTCTGGCTATTACACTGGATATTACAGATGCTATATCTGCTGCGCATGCAAAGGGTGTTATTCATCGCGACCTCAAACCGGAAAATATCAAGATTACACC
>CAYSHS010000374.1:0-3589 GCA_964430845.1 uncultured Pirellulales bacterium
AAAAAGACCTGAAATTAATCAGGATTATCAGACCACCAGAATTAAAAATAATCTTACATCAGAACCTTTCAGAAGTCCACGGAACATTCGAACTTTCAGATGAAAATAAACTGGAAGGTGTAACTCAGGTTGACCTTTGGGGAAGTCAAATAAGGTTTTGGTGTCATCCCAATACTTTCCCTTATGGCCCGAAAGAACTAAGGTTCGATGGGCAGGTCCATGAAAATCTCATGCAAGGCAAAATAATCATAACTGAAAAAGATAAGAATAAAGAATATGAATGGAAAGGCGAACGAGAAAAAGTGGATTATACTGGAACGTGGGAATGGCCCTGTATAACTGGAGAGCGTTCTGTGAAACTGAATATCGAAAAGAAAAATGGAAAGTTAATCGCACAATATCAGGATGTATTCTTTGATCAGGAAAAAATATTACCTGTTACAGATTTCTATGATTTCGGTGGAGGATTCTATTTCACGTTGCTGATCGGCAGTACAGAGCATGGTATCCAAATCACAGCCGATACTGGCTGGTTAATCGGCGAAGCTGTTTGGGAGGATGGCTTACTAAAAGGAAATATAGAATTCTATCCATACGCCAGTATAAATGATAATCCTGCCGGAGCCAAGATTACAGAACCTGTAATTAACGAATGGAAACCTAATCAGATTGAGAAATAATATGTCAATTGACCTGAATAATAAAAAACTGGATATCGAAACTGCTGCGAAAATTGCTATGAAAGACGAAAAATTATGCTCGGAGCTGCTCGAAAATCTGTGGTCGAAAAATGAAACTCTGAGATATAACAGCAGCAAAATATTATTTGCTGTCACCGAACAGAAGGCGGAGCTTCTTTATTCCAAATTCGATGACCTTGTTAAATTCCTGGATAGTGACAATACATATCATAAGCTCAGCGCAGTACTTCTTTTGGGAAATCTTACCAAAGCGGATAAAGACAACAAATTCGAGAAGATATTTAACAAATACTTTTCTCTTATGGATGATAAAAGTTTTATTACGGCGGCGTATATCTCTCAAGCTTCCGGAAAGATAGCGATTGCAAAACCGAAACTGCAAACTAAAATAACCAATAAATTATTAAAAATAGATGAAACTCATCATGAGCAGGAACGCAAGGATTTGGCCAAAGCATATATAATCGACGCTTTCTCGCAATATTACACACAAGCAAAAAACAAAAAAGCAATCATCGATTTTGTCCAGCGTCAACTTAACTGCAAAAGTCCAAAAACAAGAAAAAAAGCAAAAGATTTCTTGAAATTATTTAATAATTGAAAAGTAAAAAAATCTGAAGAGTATAGGGATTCATCTATCAATAGTTTCTCAATCTTGCGGCTTTCCCACAAGATAAATTCTGTTCTTGCCGCTGCGTTTTGCTTCCAATAAAGCTTTGTCAGCCTGCTCAAATAATTCCTGCGTGTTAGAGCCATCGCGTGGATAGCTTGCCAGGCCGCCGCTTATGGTAAGGACGCCTGTGCCGTCGGGACCTAACCCGGCCCTGTTATCGTTTCCGAAAGGAGTCGGTGTTTTTTCCAATTCGCTTATAAAACGTTTTGCAATCAGCATTGCCTCGTGCGGATGGTCGGAATCGATTGAGCGCCTTTCATTCTTTTTGGATTGCTCTATAACCGCTTTGAGAATTGACGGGTCGTCCCAGAAAACTACCGCGAATTCGTCTCCGCCTATTCTTCCGACAACATCGTGTGCCCTGCAGCATCGCTGCATAAGGTGCGCTGCCTGCCTTAAAATTTCGTCCCCGGCAATATGGCCGTAGAGGTCGTTATATTTTTTAAAGTCATCGATATCAAATACAAGCAGTGTCACACGACCATTTTCCTTTTGGGCGTACTCGATAATCTGTCTTGTGAACTCCCTGATATATCTTCTGTTTTTAAGACCTGTTAAATCGTCTTCGGTCGCCAGCTTCTCAAGATGTCTTATCCGTGACTCGCAGCTCGTGACTTGCGGCTCGATTTCAGGAATACGAGTCCCGAAACACGAGTCCCGGAAACTGTCAGCCTGAACGGGACATATCATATAATCATCCACAAGCAGCTTATCATTATAAGCATAGCTTGTCAAACGGATAGCAATAGGCTCTTCGTACATTTGAGCCAGAAGAACAATCCTAACACTGCATTTGTCTCTTAATGCTTTGAGTGCCTGATTTAATTTTGTGTGAATCCCGGACATGACGACGGCAATTAACGTAAAATTATTATTAGAGACCGCTTCGATTGCATCAGGCAGCTCCGCACAAATCTCGTATTGGCCATCCGTGAGGGGGGCTGTATCCAAAAAAGCTTTCCTGATGTCACCGACCAGCAGGATTTTGCCTGTATTTCGATTAGAAACTTGTTGTTTACCGGCTGCCACCTGTCAAACCTCGTCCAGGAAATTAATTTTTGTGCCTAAAATACCTAAAGTCGGAAGGCCAATTTTAAATCATTTTAGCTTATTTTCCAATTATATCAATTCGACGGAATATCGTCCAGATACTTTTTGACCTGCTCGATGTAGAAGCTGCCGGGATATAAACTTATGAAACTCGCAAGAGCCGCTCTTGCCTCATCCATATATTTTTTCTTCAGCTCAGCATCGGAATCATCCTGTTTTTGCCACCTGGTGAAGTCCAGGAAACTCAATTCGTACAAAGCCTGCATTCCGCCATCGGTTTTCGGATATTGCTCCTGAAGTTTCGTTAATTTCTCGATACGCAGCTTTTCGTCATCGATAAGTTTCGCCTGTGCCAGTAAAATATTGTCACGAAGCGGGTCATCTTCATCTGTCTGTTGCACAAGCATGTAAATCTTCTGTGAATAATCGATTGTATGAGGATTTAACATAACAAACTGCGCCAGCCTTTCATTTGCTCCCTGTTTTTCTGAGCGATTTTCCGCACTGATAAGGCTGCGTGTTATTTCCAGTCTCCTTTGCAGGTCTTTTAATTTTGGTATAGTCATTATCGAATCGGGTGGTATTTGAAACAGGCTGAAAAGAGATTCATTCGGTTTCTGCTCAGTTTCAAGCAATTTAAGTCGTTCAGCTATTCTTGTTTGTGCCTCAATTAGAAGATTTTCTGCCGGCTGGAATATTCCCTTTCCCGCCCAGCGTTTTGCTATGCGCCATCTTGCTTCAAGTGACTCAGGACTGTCTCCAAATTCGCCGTATAATCTCACCCATATTTCCGTAGATATTTCCTGTGGATAATCGTTGTAAAAATGCAATGTTTCTTTATCACCGAGTATCCTGATATCCGGGCTGTATTCTTTAAGCATCGCATCAAAGTAAAGCGCTATCGGCATCCTGCGGCTGTTAGGACGTTTTTTTATGAACAGCTCATACTGTTTGAATAACTCTTCTTTTTTGGTCATAAAGTCCAGCTCCTGTGGCACTATAAACCAGCCCGGCCACTGGTCGTTACTTAATCGAAACTGGATTTCCCTTTTCAGCTCGTCTCGTCTTATGTTGGGGTCCGTCGGGTAATAAAGGTCCCTGAGATATTTTTGAACATCCGGATCATTTATCGTGTTTTCCAGCGCTTCGGTAATATTGTGATCAT
>CAYSHS010000375.1:0-3587 GCA_964430845.1 uncultured Pirellulales bacterium
ATGGCTTTTTTAGGCAACATACTGTTTTTTAGTTTTAAAATGGATTAATATCGACGGGATGTCGTTTTTGCGGGTTTTGTGTGATTTATGAAAAAGTATCGCAGGGCGTCGATAGGGTGGTCATACACGCCGTCTTTTAGAGGAAGCTCATTAATGTTACTGCTTGTTTGAGGGTAGTGATAGCTTTCCATCGCTTCTATCAGGCATCTGCATTTTGGCGAGATAATCAGCGAGCTTTGCCCATCCCCGGCTCGGATTGCCCTTCGGATAAGCTCGATTCCTTCCAAAATCCCGCTTTTTCTGAAACGAACTTCTATTCCATGCGAGCGAAGCTCCCGTACTGTGCTCGTGCCGGTTACGTCGTTGACGCTTTTTCCCGCCGGGTCGCAAAATGTTCCAGCCATTTTTTCTTCACTGATGGGCGTTCTTTTCTTCATCTCTTCTGCGTGAATGCTTATCGTAGCTCTGCTTCGGATATATTCATCTATAACGAAAATCTTCCCATCCTCGCCGACTTGTATCCACAGGCATACAAACGGATTAACAAAGCCAAAATCCAGTGTGCGATATAAAGGTAAATTGGGATTGAATGACACTTGTCTTACATGTATCGCCGGGTCGAACTCATCGAAAACGACATTTTCACGTGAAGGTCTTTTGCAAAGCATCTCCGCTTCCCAGCCTGCTCTGCTGGCCCGGCGCATCTGTGTTATGCAATCATCTATTTTCAGATAACCAGCCGCTTTTTTTGCCTTGCCCCGGCAATCCTGCCACAATGGGCATTGCGAGCAGTTTCTGCCTACACATTTTTCGATTGTCTCCCAGATGCACCATTTGAAGATTAGCGTGCCGTTCTGCAAACCCGAAGAGACAATTTTTTGCATAAGCCCGTACGGCTGGTGCATTGTGCTTATTAATTCCATCCCTGCGGTTATTCCGTTTTTACTCTGGGTAGTGAATTTTGCGGCGTTGTAAATTTCATCATCGAAAAGCTCGACTTCATCACATCGGAGTTTTTGTATGTGCTGGCCGCGAACGCTCGTTGCAGATTGTGTCAGAACTTCAGTTGATGAGCCGTTCTTAAAAAGACACTTTGATTTCAAAGGTGGCTTAATCAGAAAATTCTCGAATCCACGATAAATAAATTCCACCAGGTAATCATACATCCTTGAAGCCTGCTCACCTGAGCCTGCAAGGATTCTCACCTGGCATTTGGATTTGAAAATACAATCCAGCAAAGTTGCGATAGCCGCTATCTCTGTTTTACCACCAGCCCGATTTGCCCAGACGATGCAATCGGAATTTGTTGCTTTTGGCTCGTGACTCTTGGTGTCGCGGGCATCTTGCCCGCGAATCGAGGGCGAGACGCCCTCGACACGGACAAATTCCGAGTCCCGAAATGTGAACCATAAATAATCCATCGGGCTGTTATGCTCGGCGCAGATTTTTTTATCCGGGATGTTTACTCCGAGAAAAACCTTGATATAGTTTTTCAAATCTCTTTTTGTGACCGGCTTCCTGCATCGAAGTGCTTCATAAAAACCTGATACTTTTTCGATAGACTGTGATTGTAGTTGAATTGTCTCTTGCATAATGTCCTCTCTAATAAAGATATAGATGTGTTTTATTGTTTAAATATCGTGTTATAGCTGTAATGATTTATTTTATGATTCGATAAGCAGTAACATCTACTTCACTTTCTTTATAGCGAAGTTTTATGCTATCTTCGTCAAATGCTATGAAAATATCTATTGTATTCCTTATAAAGGCATTAGAGTCATTTATGGCTTTTTTTATTACGGAAAATGGAATAAGCAATATTCCATCACGGGGCATTAAAAGAGAACCATTTTCTTTTAGAAGAGCATTTTTGAATACATCTCTAAATGTTACCTGCCAACCTTTAGTTTTATTGCTGCCGGGACGTATAAAGACTTTTTCCCCGTTTATAGTTGCTTCATAGGATTTAAATTCAGTAATTTTATATTTATGTTTTTCAAGAATCTTTTTGACATCATCCAGCATAATTTCTTCTTGTCCGGATGCGGCAATTAGCTTTTGAATCAGTCCTTTTTTCAAAAGGAAAAAGTTTAATTCAGAAATTAATTTTGTAACGATAACTTTCTGTAAAGAATTTAAGATTTGTTTAGCACCCTGTGCTACAACTTTATATTTATTTGCTTTGAATAGAGAAATTATATAATATTCTAACTCATGACGAACAACATTGTCATTAAAATCTGATTGATTTGCCGGTCTGCCATCATTTATTATAACAACACGGTCCCAATTTTTGATTTTATCTTCAGGTGCGCTATTGTGAGTTTTGAGTCTTGCATAAAGATTTTTAGCCTCGCCAATATATACTTTATTAGATTTTGTTTCAATAAGGATATAAATACCAGGATAATTTATATTACCTAATTCATTATTGAAGACTTCTAATGCTTTTATGGAACGTGGAAAATCCCATGAACGTATTTGTTCTGTAGTTCTTGAACGAATAATACTTTCGCCATTTTTGGGATCTTCATAATAGCCAATATTTTTTTCTTCCATGTTATTTCCGTAGTGTTATTATTGTTTCCCGAAGTTTATAACTTCGTATTTGGCCGGATCGCCTATTTCTCGCTTTTTCAATTTTTTCTATAGTTAAACCAATATCTTTTCCTATTTGAGCAATTAAAAGATCTGTAGGGACATAAACATCAGCGATTAAGCTATCACCGACTACAAGAATAAATCTTCCATTTTCTTTTATTTTTGGAACTACCATTGTAAAAACTTTATACATGTCATCGAAATATTTGTGAACAATAGATGGCATATCAAGACGTCTGTATTTTCCCCTTCTTAATATATTTTTTTGAATACTATTTTTTATTTCTTCTATCCAATCATTATTATAAACAGGCTGGAAGTGTTTTATCAATCCTTTAGAAACATTATCACATACAACCATTTCATCTTTAACTTTTTTTAATTCTTTTTGATTATCTGCAAAGTTTAACCATCCCATTTCAATTTTATAATTTATGACATAATCAAGACCGTTCATATAGGGCGGCGATGTGATTACTAAATCAAATTTATGAGAGTGATTATATTCCATAGCATTAGATAAGAACACCTGGCTTTTTGTAGAAATAAAATCACAATATTCATTTTGGATTGTTTTTATATCCTCAATAATTTGATGAACCTTTTGATTTATTAAAACAAATGGAGCATGAGAATCGACTATTTTGCTTGCCGAATATCCCAGGCAAGGACTTCTTTTTAGTTTGCTAACATCAACTAAAATCGAAGAAAATGCCAGGTTTAGTAAATCAATGATTTTAGGATTTATTTTTGAATCGAGAGAATCTATCCCACCTTTTATTTTTCCCAAATTTGACAGGACTTCTTTTGAAAATTGCTTTTCGGATTTTAAGAATCGAGGTGCTTTGACAGGTTTTGACAGGTCTAAATTATTGAAAACTTTTAATAGTTCTTTAGGCGAAACAGCCCATGAATTTAACTTTGTTTCTGCTATGAATTTTAATAATGGATTAAGTTCTGTTCCAAATGAGTTATACCCATTTAGT
>CAYSHS010000376.1:0-3570 GCA_964430845.1 uncultured Pirellulales bacterium
ACCGGGATCGTAAAAATAGAATACTTTGAAAGGGTTCCATTATGAAAAAAGAACACATTAATCGACGCGAGTTTATAAAGGGTACCGCCGCTTTTGCCGGAGCCGCGATAATTTCACAATATGCAATAGGTGCTGAAACCACAACCGCAAGCGTAAAGAAAACCGCTATTGATCAGGTCACACTGGGAAAGACGGGTTTGAAGCTGAGCAGGCTTGGTCTCGGCCTTGGAACAAGAAGCGGAGTTGAGCAGCGCAATCTCGGACAGGAAGGTTTAAACAACCTGATAAAATATGCTTATGATCAGGGTATTACATGCTTAGATACTGCTGAAAATTATCAAACACGTTCCATGATAGCCGGAGCGATTAAAGGCTTGCCTCGCGAGAAGCTGTTTATTCAAACAAAAATTGAAACTTATGGCGGCGGCGGAAGAATGGGTCGAAGAGGAGCAACGACTGCTCGTGCAAATAATCTTGAAAAAATCGAAGGTTTTCTGAAAGAGTTCGAGGTCGAATATATCGATAGTCTCCTTGTACATTGCCAGACAAATCCAACATGGGATGAGGATAATAAGCAATTACTGGAAGACCTCGGCAAAGCTAAGGAAAAAGGTTATATTCGTTCACATGGAGTTTCTACTCATTCGTTACCGGCAACGACAAAAGCGGCATCATTGGACTGGGTTGATGTAAATCTTGTAAGGATAAATCCGATGGGTGTTCTTATGGATACTTCACAAACTGCAATTTTTGGCAGGAGCAGTGAGTCGGATGTACCTGCTGTAGTAGAGCAGATAAAAATTATACGAAAGAATGGACATGGCATAATCGGTATGAAACTAATCGGCGAAGGTGCTTTCAAGGATATTGAAGAGCGAAAGAAATCCATTACATGGGTAATGCAATCCGATATTGTCGATGCTGTGATTATCGGTGTCAAAAGCAAAGAGGAAATTGACGAAGCTATCAAGCATATTAACGACGCATTCGCTGAAAAGACATAAATTAAAAAGTAATGGCTAATAGACATGAATAGATATTTGAAAATTTTATTTACATTTATAATTATTCAGGCAGTGATAGCAGGAACAGTCAGGGCAGAGGAAAAATCAGCTTTGCGTAATGTCGAGCTGCTCTAGTATTGAAAAAAGATATGGCATCATATCCACCTGGCCTGAACGCTGTACTCAGTGGATGACTGCCTGTGGTCTTTTAGACAAGAAAAACGGCTGAGTAAGTCTTAATTGACATTTCCTTATAAAACTCGTATTATAATTGTCTTTTATTTTATAAGGAATTTTAGAAATGTCAGATAAGAATGAGAAAAGTTATCGTGATTCGCTGAATTTGCCAAAAACCGATTTTGCAATGAAAGCAAATCTCGTCCAGCGTGAGCCGCAGATGCGCAAAGCCTGGGCCAAAGACAATATTTATGGCCAAATCAGGAACGATAAAAAAGGTGCGCCATTATATGTCCTGCATGACGGCCCGCCTTATGCTAACGGCGATATTCACATGGGTCACGTTATCAATAAGGTGCTCAAGGATTTCGTGGTCAAATACAAGACTATGTCAGGCTTTGATGCGCCGTACATCCCAGGCTGGGATTGCCACGGCTTGCCTATCGAATCGAAAGTAATGACCGAACTTGGCGACAAAGCAAAGGAAATGTCCAAACCGGAAATTCGCAAGCTCTGTTATAAATACGCGAGCAAATATGTAAAAATCCAGGGCAAACAATTCCAGGAGCTTGGAGTTTTCGGTGATTTCGATAATCCTTATTTGACATTCAAGCCCACTTACGAAGCCGGGATTCTCGAAGTATTCGCCAAATTAGTCGAAAAAGGCCTTGTTTATAAGCAGTTAAAACCCATCCACTGGTCGATTGGCTGTGAAACAGCTCTTGCTGAAGCCGAGCTGGAATACAAGGATATTGCTTCGCCGAGTATATTTGTAAATTATCCTGTTACAGCCGAAAGCCAAATCAAACTTGTCGAGCTTGGACTGGTGCAGGAAGGTGAGAACGCAAAAGTCTGCTTTATGATATGGACTACAACACCCTGGACTTTAGCGGCTAATATGGCAGTTGCCGTGCATCCACATCTTGATTATAAAACCATTAGCTATGAAAAGAATGGACAAAAATATATTTCTATAATTGCCGCAGAGCGTATCGGGGCGGTGACAGCCGCCGGAATGTTGAGCGAAGGCAAATACTGCGTCAGTGAAAAATCAGTTCGCGGCAGTGAGCTTGAAGGCCTGCGTTATAATCATCCTTTCGTCGAGAAGAATCCGACTGAAAAAGATGCTTACATGGTAATCCTCGCGGAGTATGTCACGACCGAAGATGGAACTGGCCTGGTTCATATTGCACCCGGTCACGGCCTTGACGACTACCTTTCCGGACAGAAATATGACCTGGCGGTCTATTCTCCTGTATTGGATGACGGCCGCTATGATGATACTGTGCCGGGCTGGCTCAAAGGATTGAAGGTTCTGGAAGTCGATAAAGTTGTAAATAATCATTTGAAGGAAATTGGACTGCTCTATGCCCAGGGAGAAATTGTTCACAGCTATCCTCATTGCTGGCGCAGCAAGGGTCCTGTTATTTTCAGAGCTACGGAACAATGGTTTATCAGTGTTGACAATGAATTGCCCGATAGAGGAAAGAACCTGCGCGATTTGGCGCTCGATAGTGTTAATAATGTAAGGTGGATTCCGGGCTGGGGACAGAAACGAATCGCCGGAATGTTAGAATCACGTCCCGACTGGTGTATTAGCAGGCAGAGAAGCTGGGGATTGCCCATTCCTGTCTTCGCAAATGTTGAAGGAAAAACGTTACTAACAAAGGAATCTGTTTTAGCTGTCGCCAAACATATCGAGAAAAAAGGCTCTGATAGCTGGTTCACAGATACGCCGCGACAAATTTTGGGAGACGATTTTGAACTGCCGGAAGGTTTCGACCTCGACACACTCCAGAAAGAAGAAAACATCTTCGATGTCTGGTTCGAGTCTGGCTGCAGTTGGTATAGTGTATGCGTGAAGGAATCAGGCTGGCCTGTGCCAGTGGATTTATACCTTGAAGGCTCCGACCAGCATCGCGGCTGGTTCCAGTTGTCACTGCTTCCGGCACTCGGAGCTACGGAAAAACCTCCTTTCAAAAATGTTTTAACGCATGGCTTCACAGTTGACGAAAAAGGTATGAAGCAGTCGAAATCGCTCGGAAATTACGTCAACGCCCAGGACGAAATACAAAAGTACGGCTCCGATATTCTCAGATTATGGGTATCGAGCGTAAATTACCAGGAAGACATTCGCTGCAACGATGAAATAATCGGCCGCACACAGGAAGCTTACAGGAAAATCAGAAATACTTTGAGGTATCTGCTTGGAAATATTGATGATTTCAATCCGAGTGAGAATTCGGTTAGTTATAACGAAATGCAGCAAATCGACAAGTGGGCAATGCAGAAACTTCAAAAATTGATTGCGGAAGTTACAGATTCCTATGAAAATTTCGTATTCCATAGAGTATTTTCGCTGATTTATAATTTCTGCACAGTTGAAATG
>CAYSHS010000377.1:0-3554 GCA_964430845.1 uncultured Pirellulales bacterium
CCTGATATTGAAACACTGGAATGGCTGAAAAATCAAATGCTTGATATATCAGCCAATACTCCTTCATTTATATCCTCTATCGTTAATGAATCACAAATTTCAGCAATGGAAATTAGAAAGGAAAAGATTAACGATATTCTGAAAAATCCTGAACAAGAAGATGAAGTTTTAAAATCTCTTTCAAAAGAGCAGATTGATAAAATTCTAAATGAAAATGAAGCTTTTTTTGAAGGATGCAGAAAATATTATTTGAATTTTATAGCTTCTGTTCAAACTGCGTTTGCTTTACCTTATGAAGAATCTTATAAAGAACTTAAAAATTTAAATGAGAAAGTTATTAAAGATTTTGAAACAAATTTAGAGGCTTTTCTAACTATCACGATGTCATCTTCTGTTGCGAAGCTTCGAGATAATGAAGCGATCTCTAAAACTAATATGAATGCAGTTGTCGCGGCGATAGACATTTATATTCAAAAAGCAAAGACCGGAAAATTACCGGATAAATTACCTGAAGGATTGCCAAAAGACATGTTTAGCGGCAAAGATTTCAAATATCAAAAGACTAATGATGGTTTTATTCTTCGTTGCCAGGGAAAGGATTTAGAAAGGGATAAATTCAACGAATATGAGTTCAAGGTGAAAAAATAGTTTATTCATGAAATCAAACAAATGAAAAATGCCGGACTTAAATTCCGGCTTTTTTTGTGCGTTTTTTTAATAAAATATTGCGAATCTTAGACTAAAATGGGAGTATTATTACGTTTACGAAATCTGTCCTATTTTTCTTGTTTACTCCTCGATAAAAAACTGTTACTTTTATATATAAAAGTAGCTGGACGTAAAAATTATAGATACCTTACAATCGTAAGGAACAACGTAAAACCAGTCGGGAACTTCTTATACTAAAAAGGACTGTCTGTCTTTCCTGTGTTATACAAGTCGTATAATCATTGTTAGGTTTTGAAGATAATGAGAAAAATGAAAAACGAAAGGAGTCAAACATGGACTTGATACTTTATCCGTTTGATGACAAGGCTGCGATTTCTCTGACAGACTTGTATGATAGGGCAATATCTGAAGCAGTGGAGCTTTTCCTAGTCAGTGCTTATCTGACAGAATGGAAACCTAAAAGAAGCATTGGTAGAGACTGTCAAGAGATGTCCTTCATCGTGGGAACCGACTTCGGTATTACAAGGAAAGAAGCCTGCAAAGCAGTTCTTTCATGGCTACCAAAATCAATGAAAAGCGATTTCTTGGCTGCTGACAGAATATCAGGATTTCACCCCAAGTTGGTATTATGGATGACCAAAACCGGGGAATGCCATCTGGTTCTCGGTTCATCAAATCTTACACAAGCCGCATTTTCAACCAACTATGAAGCTAACGTATTCTTGACAATACCTAAAGACCAATACGATTACATCAAAGAATGGATTTATTCTATACGGCTGCAATGCTCTCCCATTTCCGAAGACTGGATTGAAAGCTACAAAGAAACTGACAAACCAAGACAAGGAACAAGTGGCAAAAAGTCACCAGTGATCGCTTTGAGTTTGCCATCTGGGAAGGATATTAATGAGGCAGTCAAACGCCGAAAGGCTCAGCAGAAAGCATTCGCTGGAATACAGGATGAACTGATAAAACTGGCTAGCAAATGTGCGTCAGGCGAAATCTCAAATGACAGTTTCTATAAGGATATGATGACTCTTTGGGGACATCATGAATCTCGACTGCAAGGGAGAGGTTTTGAGATTATAGGGAAACATAGCGATTTGAAAAACACGTGTTTTTCTCTGTCTACGATAGTTGCAAAAGGAAGCTCATTGAGCGTAGTTGCGTTGGACAACTTGGTCCGTAAAGAAATCGATCGATTGGCATCCATCGAGAATCCCAATAGAGGCGCGTGGCTTTCAGAGATGCTTTGTCATTTCTTCCCGGACAGATATCCTATTTTAAACAAGCCAGTAAGGATTTGGTTGCAACACAACAAATTCAAGGGACCTCGCAGGGCAAGTGAAGGTGCGATATTGACCTCAGCATTAAGCTGCGTGACGCCCTTGCAAACAACAAAACAAATACGGCTTCAAACTTATCTGAATTGGATCACGCAATCTGGCAATGGTATCATAAAGAATTTGGAGAAGATTAACAATTCCGAGAAACGTAGAAACCTAAAAAGGCAAATTCAGACGACGCAAAAAGCCTGCGGCTGATTTGTGACGTTAGCGATCGAGAACAGAAAGGAAACACCGTATGAGCAAGTTCACATTCAACTGCCCGCATTGTAACCAGACCCCCATCCACCGTTAAAGCGGGTCCGCAAGAAATAATTTGGCGGATTAATGTATAGCACAGTGAGTTCTTTCTTACTACTCTGCGAAGTAAAGCTACGTAGCACGAGTTCGCATGAATGACAGAGGATATTCTCAAATTACGCACGGCCATAGCTTTCGAAGATTGAGCGGAAGTGGAAGCCGCAGATGGCGAGTGTTATGGCTAAGTGAAAATGCTGGGGTTTTCTGATAAGGGACCAGAAAAAGAGTTTCCAGTAAGACAATCTACCTTTATCTAATATTCCAAGAAGCCAGATGGATTTTATAAATGCCTTGATGTCACAGTATCTGTATCTTGACTTGTTATTATCTCCGGGTTTTAGTTCTCTTAAGAATGTCAGGATTCTATTGTAGTAGTTCCCGGGTGAATAAATTGTGTTTACAACTTTTTTATAACCGTTAAGAAGTTTTTCAGCTCCCATTTTCGGAATGAAATTCATCGAGAAATCCGTGTTATCGCCTGTACTTTCTTTCGAGAGCCTGTTTTCGGTCATGAGCCTGCTGTATAGTTTCGTTCCCCTTGGAGCATTTAGCAGTCCGACCATAGCGGTAACTACGCCGCTTTTTTGGATGAAGTGAATCAGGTTGTCGAAAACAGATTCTTTATCGCTGTCGAAGCCGAGAATAAATCCGGCCTGGACCTGCATTCCGAATCGCTGGATTTTTTTGACACAGGCGACCAAATCGCGTCCTATGTTCTGGACTTTATTACATTCGCTCAGACTTTCCTCGCTGGGGCTTTCAATTCCGACGAAAACGCAATCAAATCCGGCCTGCACCATTAAGTCCATTAATTCCTCATCATCCGCAAGGTTTATGGAAGCCTGTGTATTAAATGCAAAGGGATATTGCTTTGTTTTCATCCAATCAATAATTGCAGGAAGTAGTTCTGTTTTGAGGAGCTTTTTGTTACCGATGAAATTGTCATCCACAAAAAACACCTCGTCTCTCCAGCCGCGGGAATATATGCTCTCTAATTCCTGTAACACCTGCTCTGTGGTTTTCGTACGGATTTTATGCCCGAACAATGTTGTAACGTCGCAGAAATCACAATTGAACGGGCATCCCCTCGAATACTGGATGGACATCATCGCGTATTTTTTCATTTTGATTAGATTCCAGTCGGGAATCGGTGTCCGGCACAAATCAGCTTTCTCGTGAGTGTTGTACACTTTTCGAGTACAATCGTTTTGAATATCCCGCACAAACAGGGGCAAAGTA
>CAYSHS010000378.1:0-1168 GCA_964430845.1 uncultured Pirellulales bacterium
CTAAAGCGACAAGATAATCTTCTAATGTGCTTAGAGGTCTCCAGTTATCTGAATATCCTTAATAAAATTATCTTATTGTATTGTAACTATACAATTTTTCTAAAGGTCATCATAATTCCCAGCTTCATAAATAATAAAATAATAGATTTAAAAAAATAAAGCAAGAGATTTAGGATTTGTTGTTTTTCCTCTCGCCGCTGTGTAAATAAGTCTTTTTATCAATTATCTAACTATATAGCGGGGCATAAAAAATTAGGGAAATGAAACTGAACGATATTGTGCTGTATTATGCAGTAAGAAAAAAATCCTCGTTTTTAGGGTCTAATCGTGGATTTTGAAAAAATGTTCTCAAAAACACAATTTTTTTAGAAAAAAAGGAAATTTCTTGAAACTAAACAGCGATTTCAGCGTCTTTAATATTACAAGGGCGTAGTTGCCAGACTTTATGAGGTGTGGAGACCGGCCCGGTAGTTTATATATAATATATTGTCGTTTTGGCTGTTATTTTAATATCTCCCGGGCCGGAAAAGCTTTTTATTACAAATTCATCTTTTATTTTTTTGACTTTTTTAAAATTTCCGTTAATATAATGTGGTTTTAATAATATTTTGGTAATTCAGATAGGTTTTGATATGGCAAGGAAGCGGGGCAAGATGGCTCTTTATGAGGTGATGAGCAAAGCTCGAGCCAGGGCCAATGCCGACAAAGCGGTAGTAGAGCCGTTACAACCGAAAAAGAAGCTGGAAAAGGTCGAGGTTCCTGTAGTCGAGGAGCCGGTTGCCGCACCGGAACTTCAGGTTGCGACAAAATGGCGCAAGAAACCACGAATTGTCCAGTGCAATTTCGGGCGGATCGAGTTTTCGATACCGTACCAGCTTGCAATTACAGCAGGATTAGCCCTGTTATTGCTATTATTGCTGGCTTTCAGGTTTGGGCAATATTCACGCAGAGTAAGTCGTGAACCTGCCGCAGGGCAACAGGGAAATGCCCGGACCGATAATCGGACAGGCGGTTTGCCAGGCCTTGCGAATCCTGAAATAGTAAGGCCGACAGGAAGCAGTTCAGGCGTACCCTCGGAAAATCGGGGAACAGTACCCGTCGCCGCTCTATCAACAGGTGGTAACGTAATTGTTTTGGCAGAATTTAAAGCGCCAATGCAATTAGTGCC
>CAYSHS010000378.1:1178-3548 GCA_964430845.1 uncultured Pirellulales bacterium
AGGATTATTTTGCTAAAAATGGAATACCAACGGAAATTGTACCCGTTGATGATACGTATATGTTGTGGACAATAGAAAGATTTAAAGACAATCCGGCTAAGCCCGGAACAAAAGGAAATGAGTTAATACAGAAAATTAAAGAAATCGGGAAAGGCTATCAGGCACCCGATAATTATGAATCCTTTAAACCGAATCTTTTTAAAGATGCATACGGCAGAAAAGTAGAAAATTAAGTTTTGGAGAAATTTTGAATGTCAATAGACCGTTCCCTGAAAATCAAGGGTGCTTTGGCAAGGCACAGAAATGTGCTTACACGTGCAGAGCGCATTGACCAGCTCAAAGACGAAGAAAAATGGTCGGAAGGTGATCCGCTCACAGGGTTGCCTAAAGTCGCACATCGTAAAAGCCATGCCGGCAAGAAAAGCCAGGAAGGACCTCCAAAGGAAGGCGAAGCCCAGGCCGCTGAATCCAAGACACCGGCACCGGAAGCATAAAAGCGTTTTTTGCAAAACTCCTGGTCTTATTTACATTCTTATGTCATACCCGCGAAGGTGGGTATCCATTGCTGTTTTATTGTAACAGACTCGGAGCTTTCATCGGAATTAAATTCTTTCCTTCAAGTGACATCAAGTAATCTCGCCGAAAAGAGTAAGTGGGGATGTTCCTGTAATTTTAACAGTGACAAATTGTCCGGCAAGTGACACTGGGCCGTTGAACACAACAATATAATCGGTTTCAGTGCGCCCTGCTAACTGTGGGTTGATGTCACTGTCTGAAGAGTTAAGATGAGGCTTCCTGCTCAGGCCTTCGACAAGGACTTTCACTTTTTTCCCTGAAAACTCCCTGCTCAGCTCGTCACTGATTTTCTCCTGCACTGCTAAAAGCTCGACATTTCTCACTTGTTTTATTTCGTCAGGGATTGTATCAGGCAATCTCTTGTCTGCGGCTGTCCCGGGTCGGGGAGAATATTTGAAGATGAACGCGTTTCTGTATCCGGCTTTTTTAACTAAATCCACTGTTGACTGGAAGTCTTCTTCTGTTTCGCCGGGGAAGCCAACGATAAAATCCCCTGCGACAGCAATGCCGGGAACAATCTCCCGTGCTTTTTCGAGAAGCTCTAAATACCATGAAGCAGTATAATTTCGATTCATAGCCTTGAGAATTTTATCCGAGCCGCTCTGCGCAGGCATGTGCAGATAATTGCATATTTTAGGTGTCGCCGCCATTGCGTGCAAAATTTCATCGAAGAACTCGTCCGATGGATAGTTAGTGACAAACTTGAGCCGTTCGATTCCGTTTATCTCGCTTGCCATGATAAGCAAATCTGCAAGACTCATAATTTTTCCGTCTTTTTTATATTTATATGAATTTACCGCCTGTCCCAGCAGCGTGACCTGCTTGATTCCATGTTCGGCTAATTTTCGAATCTGTTCGATAATCGCTTCAGGCTGCCTGTAGCTTTCAGGCCCGCGTACGTAAGGGACAATGCAATATGTGCAAAAGTTATTGCAGCCGCGCATTATGCGAACATAAGCCTGGGATGGATTTTTATCTTCTTCGTTACTGTAACATGACTCGAAATCTTCGAGAGCCTGATTCGCATCTTCATGCGCAGGCCTGCGTATATGCTCGGTAACAGCAAGCTCTTTTTTCTTTTCTTTTATGGCTATTGAAACAAGCTCTGCTATCTGCGGAATTTGTGTCGGGCCGCACACGATATTGACTGCTTCATGCTCGAGCAGCTTGTCACCGAGCCTTTGCGCCATGCAGCCGATAACGCCGACTATCATATCGGGCCGGGATTCTTTAAGATGCTTGAGGTGACCAAGATGCGAGATAACCCTTTGCTCAGCGTGCTCACGTACCGAGCAGGTGTTTATCAATACTACATCTGCATCTTTCACGCTCTCAGTCAGGTTGAAACCAGCCTGAACCAATGCAGAACTCACAAGCGCCGAATCCAGCTTATTCATCTGGCAGCCGAAACTCTTTATATGTACTTTTTTATTATCCATACGGAAGTATAAGTATATCAGTTTCGCAGCCTGAAATCAAATGCAGGTAGAATTGGCTTTGTTTATCACGGCGAAGCTGAAAGCGAGGCAGGATTTATCCCGATGGTCTCTTCATGCGAAACCTGAAATATTCTTTCTCCTGTTTCATGCTTCGTAGCGATACTTCCGTTCTCCGTAGTAATACGCAGAGCAGCATCCTGTGCCCTGTATTCTGTGTCCTGTGTCCTGTATTCTTTCTCAGGATGTCTCACGCTTGATGTGTCTTCATCCTGCACTTCCTTCTCCTGGCGCCTCAATCTCTGTATTTTCCGCAGTTCTGCAGTAGCCTTATAAAGGCTGCTCTCGATCCTGCGTT
>CAYSHS010000379.1:0-3544 GCA_964430845.1 uncultured Pirellulales bacterium
GCCGAGGCATCAAACGAGACTGTTTCGCCAACATTGACTGTCTGTGACGATTGGGTGAAGGATGCAACAGGAGGCACATTCGGTGGCGGTGCGGTTACAGTAACTGTACTTGTGAAGTCATCAGTAGCGCCGTCATTATCTGTAACAGTCAAAGTAACAGTGTAGTCCCCAGCGATTTCATATTTGTGGTCAACTACTAATCCGGTTGTTATGGTTCCGTCACCTAAATCCCACAAGTGCATTACTAGTATGCCGTCAGAGTCAGAACTTCCTGAACCATCAAACGAGATTTTTTCGCCAACAGTGACTGTCTCAGCCGATTGGGTGAAGGATGCAACAGGAGGCACATTCGGGGCACTTGATTTTACGGTAACTGTACGGGTGACGTCAACAGATGCACCGTCATTATCGGTAACTGCCAAAGTAACAGTGTAGACACCAGAGTACTCGAATGTATGGTCAGTTTTAACGCCAGTTGCTGCTTTTCCGTCACCGAAACCCCAGGTGTAAGAAACGATTGTCCCATCTAAATCGTGACTTTCACTTGCATCAAAGGACACAGTGTCTTTTTCGTTGATAACTGTCGCAGATACAGTGAAGGATGCTACAGGAGCTCTGTTTTTCACTACCGCGGTAGCTATTTGTCTGCCTACTAAGCCATCATCATCAACAACTGCGAGGGTGACCCTATATTCCCCGTTTTCTTCATACGAATGACTCACAGTTGCGCCTGAAGAAGTGGTTCCGTCTCCGAAGTCCCATGAATAGCTAATTATTGTGCCATCTGGGTCATAGCTGCCTGAAGCGTCAAAATTTATGTCTTCACCTGTATTCACTACATCTGGCGAATAAACGAACAATGCTATTGGCGAGCTTAGTGGAATCAAAACTGTGTACGAATCAATTGTTGAAACGTCAGAGTAGCCGTTGGTATCAGTGGCAGTCACCTTGTAGGTAACTTGTGTATTGGCTGTCTGAGCAGGTATATTTGCGACGTAATCACTGCCATCTAGACTCATGGGTACATTGGTCCAGCTGCCAGAACCGATTTGGTAATTAAGGATAACTGATGCAATTTCAGCACTTCCTTTAGTGACTTGTGCTACAACCGTTACCGACTGATCGTAAGTGGGGGTCTCAGGATGCCTATTAACGCTGGTGATTTCTGGAGGAAAGATTTCCATAAGAGAGACGATCATGTCGTTGTAATCTCTGTCATATCCTCTGAGGGTGTCCTCGAAACATATCAGAAACGTGTTTGGTGAATCTAAATCCGTGTATATCCTAGCATGTTGTTCAGGATAATCAGGATTTCGCGCGACCTCTGTGAAATATCGGTATTGAGCAAGCATTGATAATCCAAATTGGCTATCAACCATAAACATTTTGGATATAGGCGGGACTACATATCCGCCAGTACCATCGTTTGCTCCTTCGGGTCCAGTGAAAAGTGTTTGATAGTTACTTGTTCCAACAGGATAATAGCTGAGCGAGTTTAAATCATAAAAGAACCCGAACTCAGCGAAGAATGTAGTTTGGTAAATGCCAGGTGGAAAGGTTTCGACGCCTGAAAGGGAAATGTTGGTGAAGCCCAATTCATTGAGTGCTTCCTCTACGGAAGGTTCCTGGGCATAAACTGTTGAAAAAAGTGTGACTGGAACTGAAATCAGTAGAAGAGAAATCAACGTTAAAGTGGCTAGGTTGGTGGTTAGTTTTTTCTTTTTGCCAGAGTTTTCACTCATTCTTTTGTTAAATTTGATTTCTGAAAGGAAAGATTTCATATTGTTTGCTCCTTGTATGTAATTATCTTTTGATGTATATTTAATGTTTTATAATAAAGGTGATATTTCAGTAAATGGAATATTTCTAAAAAAAGATAGAAAGTAAGTACAGAGATATCATTCACGTGGCAATTGAAATAACTTTTTTGATACCCTGCTTTTGTTGAGTGTAAACCGAAACATCCTACCATAAAAAGTGAAATATTGTTTTATCTATTTATCTTATACGATTACTTGTTTGATATGTCTCAATATATAATACACTTGCTTTAAACTTAAAAGGCGCGCCCAAAATAAAAATAGATATTTGATACATGTTTTAGAAAAATCCACATCTTATACACACAAACTGTTTCGTAACTGTATCTATAAAGAAAAAAGAAGGATGTACATAGTGTCAATTTACTTTAGTTTTTGTAAACGTTAATGCGCGGTATTCTTTGTTTTATAAAGGCTATACAAATAATCGTGTTGCTTTGTTAGATTTGTTTGTGTTTTGTTAGTTTTTTTAATCTTGACCATGAAGGTTAGCGTTCCCAAGACCAATAAGGCTGCACCGATGACAATATAGTGAATAGCTTTCATACCCATTCCCAAATCGATGGGCTTGCCTGCTCCATATGTGAATAGAACAAAATTGAGGCTCTTGTGCCATACAATGATTTCATAGCACATTAACTCCCCAATCCAAACAAGTATGAAGGCACCTAAAACTAGGATGGACAAACTGATTAGTCTTGGGAGTAGCGGGGGGCGGATGAATACTTCAATAATCTTTTTGACTTTTTTTAGATATGTAAATGTGCCTACTATTAGTAAGGCTGAACCTATCATAAAATAGTGGATAAATTTCATGCCTATTCCCAAATCGATAGGCTGGCCCGTTCTATATGTGAATAAGACGAAACCGAGATCCTTGTTCCATACATTCACATCGTACCAAGTCAGGAAACCGATCCAAACCAGAGTTAGGACACCTGCGATTATTATGGATAAGCCAATCAGTTTCGGTAAGTTAGTCGGGCGGACAAGTGTAAGTATGTCTGTCACTGATGCCTCCCGAATTTCGGTGTATTCAAGTTTATCAATCTTGTAGTTAACTTCGATGATGTTGCCATCAGTGTATGATTGAATATCGTCTACGATCACGGGTTTTCCTGTGACTTTCGTTAATGCGCAGGCGATGGCGCTAGAGAGTGGGGGCCCAACTGTTTTGTATATTTGTGAAAGCTTTGGGTTTTCTTTGACCATCTTTTTAAATATCGGGTTTGTTATTTTTACGTTGATTATGCCATAATTTGTTCCGGTATTTTCTGTGGAGATTTTGGCGGGTTTTATGTTTATTTCTAGGTTTTCTGCAAGCTCTAGATCTTCTATGAATAGTTTTGGAAGGTTTTGTTTTAAGTACTCTAGGTTCACTTGTGTAAAAGTTGTACCCAGTCTTTTTTCAAAGAGTTTTGTTAGTTGGGCTCCGGGTGGTGTGAACAGAATGCCTTCTTGGTTATCAAGGAAGAATTGGTTTTCTTGTTTTAGTATTAGATTTGGATCTGGAGGTTTTTCGTCTAGTCGTTTGGGTAGGTATACTTTGTTTGTTTCTGGGTCTTCGAAATATTTTTGGGGGAGGTATATTGCTTTGCCTCTATAGCCCATTTCGTTTATTATTTGGTTTAGCATCTCAAACGGGAGAGGCATTATAGCGTCTAAGAACGCTTTTTTTGTGTATTCTTCGGGTTGAATGTAAAGAAGAATAGCACCCCAGAAAA
>CAYSHS010000380.1:0-3541 GCA_964430845.1 uncultured Pirellulales bacterium
AAGAGCACTGCCTGCATTGAACCCGAACCATCCGAACCAAAGAAGGCCTGCGCCTAAAACTGCAAAAGGCAAATTGTGCGGCGGAGAAACATTTTCAGGAAATCCCTGGCGTTTTCCCAGTATCAGAGCCGCAACTAAAGATGTCATGCCGGCGTTAATATGCACAACAGCGCCTCCTGCGAAATCCAATGCCCCTGCATTTTTCAAAAAACCTCCGGTGCCCCATATCCAATGAGCTACCGGGTCGTAAACAAAAGTTGCCCATAATAAAGTAAAAACACAAAACGATGAAAACCTCATACGTTCGGCAAATGCCCCGATGATTAGTGCCGGCGTTATCACCGCAAACATCATCTGAAACATCATAAATATCTGGTGCGGTATGGTCGAAGCATAATCAGTGTTTGGTGTCATACCAACACCTCTTAATCCGAGCCATTCCAGGCCGCCGATAATAGAGCCTTTATCTGGTCCGAATGATAAGCTATACCCCAGCAATACCCATTGCAGGCTTATGATACATAATATCATAAGGCATTGCATGAGCACTGACAACATATTCTTCCTGCGTACAAGGCCGCCATAGAAGAATGCCAGGCCGGGAGTCATCAGCATTACAAGGGCGGTACTGATTAAGACCCAGGTGGTATCGCCTGAATCTATTGTCGATTTTATATGCTCAATTGTATCATTATTACCAGAAGCCCAACTCCTTGAGCTGGATAGAACAACCGCGCAAATGATAATCAAAAATATCGATAGAATCTTACTTTTGGGTTTTCTGACCATTACTTCAGTATCTCCAATCTTAGGCCTATATTAAATTTTCTTACTACCAGTGCCGCTGTGAAAATTTCATCAGATCGACAAAGAAATATTTTTATTTACAAATAGTATGCCAAATTTAATAATCTCTAAAAAATTTTATAACTCTTTGATATAGCTGTTGTTATAGACATTTCGTTCGATTTCCGGTTAAATCAAACAATACATTTATGTAAGAATACAAAAAAAATAGCTACATTATTGTAGCATTTGATAAGACGCTTAATGTTCAGGACTTGTTATTTTAGGATATACCTGCACTTGTTTTGCACGTGAAATCGCAATAAAAAAGCCCCGACAGGATTGTCTAATCTGGAACATATCGAGCAGTTCGACACCTCTAACAACCAGATTTCCGGCAATCGCACTGATAATTAAAGCCGCCCACGGCTCAAAACGCACACAGTGCCGTCATTGCCACGAGTCCTGCCAGGGCTCTATTCATAGTCGTTGAGAGGTCTGGTTTTACGAACCTTTACCATGACATTATCTTTGCTGTGCTTTGACCAGGCGCAACAACACCAATTCGAATCCTTAAAAATACAAAATGATTTTTATTTTTTAATTAGCAATTACTATACCACACAAAAAAATATTATTTTTTTTCTGTAACATTAGTGAATATATAGGCTTACGAAATGACATGTTGATTTTATATTTTATAAACATGCAACATAAATGTTGCATATTCATAATTATTTCTATATATTTGTTTAAAAGATATTTCGGAACAGGCCCTGTTTTAACTGGCAGAGCCTGTTCCCAGCCCGATTGGGCATACGAAGTAATGGTTCGATATAAATAAACTAATGCTATCCGATGGCATTAGAACCTTTTTCGCCTGTGCGAATTCTAATACATTCATGCAAATCGAGCACAAAGATTTTTCCATCTCCAATTTGCCCTGTCCTGACGCCTTCGATAATCGCCTTTATTGTTCGATCGACAAAATTATCGTTGACTGCAATCTCAAGGCGAACCTTTTTTAACAAATTTACTTCTATACCCACACCTCGATATGATTCGTGATAACCTTTTTGCTGGCCGCAGCCTAAAGAGTTCGTAACCGACATTTTGTAGACCTCTTGTTTATAAAGGGCTTGTTTTACATCTTTTAATTTGTGCGGCTGTATATATGCAATTATTAGTTTCATTTTTTGTTTCCTTTTTTATTAAGTTGCTATTCAGTAGTAAATACCTGAAAACCTGCATAAGCTTCATTTCCGTGTTCGCCGATGTCAAGGCCGCGAAGCTCTTCTTCGCGTGAAACACGAATACCTATAATGGCTTTCAGAATCGCCCAGATTGCTATGGCAGTAATAAATACGAATAGTCCAACTGTAACTACAGCAGTCAATTGAGCGCCAAGCAGCTTGAAACCCCCGCCGTAAAACAATCCATTGCCGGTTGCGGTGCCGGTAATGTTATCCTGTGCGAACAAACCTACGCAGAGTGTACCAAAAACACCGTTGACAAGATGTACTGACAAGGCTCCTACCGGATCGTCAAGCCTGAGCTTATCAAACATCATTACTGCAATGACAACAAGAGCGCCTGCTATAAGACCTATTACCAGGGCATTCCCTACGCTTACGAATGCGCAGGGCGCTGTAATAGCAACCAGTCCTGCCAGGCAGCCGTTAAGGGTCATGCCCAGGTCAGGTTTTCCTACTAATAGCCAGCAAACAAATGTTGCACTCATAATTGCAGCAGCAGCGGCAGTATTAGTTGTTACTGCAACGTGAGCGATAGCATTTGGATCAGCCGCCATAGTTGAGCCGGGATTAAATCCGAACCACCCGAACCAGAGTATAAACGTTCCAATTGTCGCCAAAGACAAATTATGTCCCGGAATCGCTTTGATATGGCCATTGTCATATTTTCCAACTCTCGGTCCCAGCATTATTACACCTGCCAGAGCCGCCCAGCCGCCCACACTGTGAACTACCGTCGAGCCTGCGAAATCATACATTCCGAGTTTCGAGAGCCAGCCGCCGCCCCAAATCCAGTGACCGACGACAGGATATATGACCATTGCCATAGTAAATGAAAAAATTATAAAAGCTATATATTTTATCCGTTCAGCTACAGCTCCTGATACGATAGTAGCCGCTGTGCCGCAAAATACCAGCTCGAAAAAGAATTTTGCCCACAACGGCACACCCGTCCATCGAATTGCAGAATATACTCCTTGATAAGCATCTCCAGTTGCAGGTGAGTTATCCATGCCACCTGCAAAAAACAGGCCTTTTAATCCTATGAAACCTGTGCCGTCACCAAACATAAGTCCCCATCCGATTATTAGGAATCCTAGCGAGGATACTGCAAAAACGATGAAGTTTTTCGACATTATATTAGCACAGTTCTTTGCCCTTGCAAAACCCGATTCTACTGCCGCAAATCCGAGATTCATAAAAAAAACCAACATTGCTGTAATTAATACCCATACAGTATCTACCATTACTTTTGTGCTCACTTCCATTTTTTGTGTCCTAAAAATAAAACAAAATTTGAAATTTAACCAAAACCTTTTGAAAAATTTCTACAGTCGTCCATATTGGCATTGGTGTACAAATAAACATAATTGATATTCGCAATAGATGTGCCAAATACATATTTTGAGTATTAATTTTTGTAAGTGCTTATATTTAAGCATGTTGTAGAAAATATATCTGATGTGTTGAATTTAACTAAAGCTACATTAATGTAATGTTAT